>JAFZET010000419.1 GCA_017560565.1 Clostridia bacterium
CATGGAGAAAGCTTTGGATTCTTTGCTTTTTCTGTAATGCTTCTTGTCGTTAAAATGTGAACAAAATGTAAATAATGCTGCAGAGTAGAAATATAACAGGAAATTTTGCTTTATGAAAGAGAAATAATATTGACAATTTATGAATTCTATGATACAATACTCACGAGCCTTAGGGATGTTTTGCGGGGGATACCCTGCGGATGTTCTTAAAGGACAAAAAAATATTTTATAGAAGAGGGAAGAAAAATGAAGAAGACTCTTTCTCTGATCATGGCAGGTCTGCTGACCGCTGCTATGGCACTCTCCGCTTCCGCAGCTTTCGTTGACTGCGCTAATCCCGACGTTAAGTTCGGCGTTAAGGGTATCGCTGCTGACGTTGCATGGGCTGCTGACGGTGTATGGACCGAAGGCGAATATGCCAAAATCGCTGTAGACGGCAAGTGGATGTCCGCTGCTGTTTCCGACGAAGCTAACCTGGATCCTGCTCAGAAGCTGGATTACAAGCTGGGTATGTCCTGGGACGCTAACTACCTGTACACCTACATCGAATTCTACGATGAAAACGGCCACGACAACACCTACGGTTCTGACCCGGGTAACATGTGGCAGGCTGGTGCTGTTCAGGTTTCCGCTGCTGAAGTTGATTCCGTAGGCGGCGACCGTCTGGAATATGGCGTAGGCGTAACCTCTGACACCAACGAACTGATCAACACTGTATGGGCTGACTACCTGGGCTCCGGCTACGGCGTAGCAGGCGACTACATCGTTGTTAACGATGGCGACACCATGATTTACGAAATCAGAACTCCCTTCAACGCATTCTCTACTGTAGCTCCCAAGGAAGGCGCTCAGTACGGCGTTAACCTGGTTCTGTCCTGGGGTAACGGTTCTGACTATATCCACACTCAGCTGGCTGCTGGTTGTACTGGTGACCCCGGTAAGGATGCTGACCGTTTCGCTGACATCACTCTGGAAGAAGCTATCGTAGTTGAAACCGAACCTGAAGTAGTAGAAGATACCGCTGCTGCTCCTCAGACCTTCGACGCTGGCGTGATCGCTGCTGTTGCTGCTATCGTATCCGCTGCTGGCTACGCTATCTCCAAGAAGAGATAAGTTACAAAACATAACTGACTGTTGAGTAATGACTGAAACAAAGACCGCTCCTTATGGGGCGGTTTTTTGTATGAAAATTTCCGGCAGGTTCTTGTGCTGTGTTCCAGAATATGCTATAATATAAACACAGACCCGATATGGGAACAAAAAAGGAGAATATATATGCATACAAAAAAGCTGCTTGCTCTGCTGCTGGCGGGGATTCTCACTGTTTCCTCCTTCACTGCCTGCGGCGGTGCGGAAATGTCTACGGATGCCGTGGAAACTGCCGGAACCAATGCCGAAATCGTTGAGGTGTCCGATGAGACTACCCGGGAACAGATTTCGGATAATCTGCCCGAAAAGGATTACGACGGGCGGAACTTCCATCTGCTGACCAGAGAAAAGTATTATGATAAGTTCATGCCCGAAGATATGACCGGCGAAGCGGTAAACGATGCTTTGTACGCCCGCAATGCCAAGATCATGGAGCGCTACAATATTTCCATGAGCAATATCGCTCCCGCCTGCGAATGGGGTTCTTCTTCCAAGACATGGAATCAGGATCTGGAAGCCTCTGTTATGGCCGGTGACGGTGCGTATGACCTGGTTGCCGGATATGCTTCTACCGTACCGGAAATCGTGACCAAGAATATTCTGCTCAACTGGCACGATGTGCCTTACGTTGACCTGAGTCAGCCCTGGTGGAGTGAAAGAGTTTCCGAAGCTCTGACTGTGAACGGCAAGCTGTTTCTGCTGACGGGTGACTATTCTCTGGCACTGTGGGAAGATATGTTCGGCTTCCTGTTCAACAAGCAGGTAGCGCTGGACTATGGTATCGAAGACCTGTACGAACTGACCAGAAACGGCGGCTGGACCATGGATAAGCTGTCTGAGCTCAGCAGTGCGGTTGCCCACGATGCCAACGGTGACGGCGTATGGGATGCCAACGACGTATACGGTGTGGTTTCCAACTGGTCTACCAGTATCGATACCTTCCAGATCGGCTGTCAGATGGATCTGGTTTCCCACACGGACGACGGCGGTCTGAAGATCACCATGATGTCCGAAAAGGCAGTGGACATTCTGTCCCGCGTGAACAGCTTGTACAACGATGCCCACGCCGCCTATGCGTACGACGATGCCGGCATTCTGACTACCTATGACAATATGTTTGCCAACAACCAGTCTCTGTTCTATGCAATCTTCTTCGCCAACATCTCTTCTCTGCGTGACATGGAAACCGACTTCGGTATCCTGCCCTATCCCAAGCTGAATGAAGCACAGGCCGAGTACGCCAGCACCTCCCGTGACAACTTCGACCTGTTCGTTCTGCCCGTGGACGTAAAGGATCAGGAATTCTCCGGTATCATCACCGAGGCTCTGTGCGCTGAATCCTATCGCCGCGTGATCCCCACCTACTATGATGTGGTGCTGAAGACCAAGAATTCCCGTGACGAAGAATCTGCCGAAATGATCGACATCATCCGTGATTCTCTGACCTTTGACCTGGGCTATCTGTGCTCCACTTCTCTGAACGGTCTGGGTCATATCTTCGTCAATCTGGTGCGCAAAAACTCTGCGGATCTGGCATCCAGATTTGCTTCCGCCGAAAAGGCTGCCCAGTCTGCACTGGAAGAAATGCTGGCGGCATACGGCTACAACGGCTGAGTCTGCAGATAACTGCATAACATAAAACCAAAGGGTTTTCCACAGGATCTTTTCTGCCGGAAAGCCCTTTTGTGTTGCAAAAACGGTTTTACCGTGCTATAATGGAGAAAAAATATAGACCTCGGAGGTAGAGATGGAATTTCTGCGGAAGATGGCGGCAAAGCATGACGACAAGTACGGGAAACCGCCCGTAACACTGGCATTTCTAGGCGACAGCGTAACACAGGGGTGTTTTGAAATCTACGAAACCGGCGGAGGCGGGCTGGATACCGTCTATGATCCGGAAAACAACTATGCAAACAAGGTGGCGTCCATCCTGCGGCATATGTGTCCGGGTGCCCAATTGAATGTGATTGCGGCGGGTATCAGCGGAGACAGCGCACCAAACGGCAATGCCCGTCTGGAAAGAGATATTCTGCCCTTCAAGCCGGATCTGACGGTGGTCTGCTACGGTCTCAACGACAGCGGCGGCGGACTTGACGGGATCGGTCGGTATACCGATGCGCTGGAGGCGATCTTCACCCGTCTGCAGGAAGCCGGATCTGAGGTGATCTTCATGACCCCCAACACCATGAACTATAACACCAGCTGTCATCTGACCAGTGAGCTGTTCCGGGGACTGGCGGTACATTTTGCGGGGATCATGGAAAACGGTGTGCTGGATGCTTATATCGAAGCGGCCAAAGCCACAGCGGCAAAATGCGGCGTGCCGGTGGTGGACTGCTATGCCAAATGGAAGGGGATGCAGGCGGCGGGGGTCAACACCACAGAACTGCTGTCCAACAAGCTGAACCATCCCACAAGAGAGATGCACTGGATGTTTGCGTGGATGCTGGCGCAGCAGATCATTGGATAAGTAAGAGATAAGAAATCAGAGATAAGAAGTATTTTCGGGTACGGCTTATCTCTTTTTTGTGAAAAGGGGTTGACAGCGTAACAGTGTTACAAAGGAGGGCGTATGGAAGAATTCATTTCCAAAAAAGAAGTACTGGCAAAGTATGGGATTTCCTATGGGGCACTGTACCGGTGGAAACGGATGGGGCTGATCCCGGAGGACTGGTTTATCCGGCAGTCCACCCAGACCGGGCAGGAAACCGTTTTTCCGAAGACGCTGATGTGTGCCCGGATGGAGGAAATTCTGGCACAGAAAAACGAAAATTCCCTGGAAGAACTGGCGGAGACATACAGAAAACGGACGGAAAACCTGCAGTTGGTGATCCGACATGCAGGGGGTACAGGAGTCAGCCGGCTGGATCTGGCGGATATTGCCTGGATCGGGCTGTCAGACGGCACGGATCTGACCCAGATGCTCCGGGAAGCGGCGATCTGACCTGTCACAGCATGACCATCAACGGCAGCGGCACCGTAGGCGGCAATCTGAAAGCGGCAGGCAGTTTTCCCATCAGCGGCTCCGGGAAAGTCGGCGGTTCTGTCCATTGTCAAACTTTCCGATCCTCCGGTTCCGCCTCCGTAAGTGGACAAAGTTGTGCAAGGCTGAAAACCAAAGAAAAAACCGGTTCCCGTGAAAAGGAATCGGTTTTGGTTTTTCTATGGCATTACAGCAGATGCGCCAGCATTTCTTCTCTGGACAGTATGGACAGATCTGCCGGTGCGATGTCGAATACAGTCTTGCAGCCGATCTCACCACGCTGATTCAGCCGGTATACGGCTCTGGCGTAGGCTACAAGCACACTGGAGGTAAATTCCGGATTGGAATCCAGCTGCAGGGAGTACTCGATCCGGTGCTTGTGTTCGCCGTACAGACCGGTACTGCCGGTGCGGATCACAAAACCGCCATGGGGAATTCCCTTGTGGTCACGATCCAGTTCTTCCTTGGAGATGAAATGTACAGTGGTGTCGTAGTCGGCGAAATACTTGGGCATGGTCACGATTTCCCGCTCGATCCGTGCCAGATCCGCACCTTCTTCAGCCACAACATAGCAGAGACGGGTGTGCTTTTCCCGGGTGGTCAGTTCAGGACCCTCACCGGAGCGTACGGCATCCAGGGCAGCTTCCACGGGACAGGTGTACTGTCTGGCATCGATAACCCCATCGATCCGGCGGATGGCGTCAGAGTGACCCTGGCTCACACCCTTGCCCCAGAAGGTGTAGTCCTTCCCGTCGGGGAGAATACAGCCGGCGTACAGGCGGTTCAGGGAGAACATACCGGGATCCCAGCCTACAGAAATGGCGGCGGTTTTTCCCCCTTCTCTGGCGGCGGCGTCCACGGCTGCAAAGTGCTTCGGAATGTCCGCATGGGTGTCAAAGCTGTCGATGACGTTGAAATGCTTTGCCAGGGCGGGGGTCATCACGGGCAGGTCGGTTGCACTGCCGCCGCAGATGATCAGCACGTCGATGTCGTCTTTGTATGTTTCAATATCCTGTGCCGCATAAGCCTTTGCGCCGTCTGTCATCAGCTTCAGGGAGGCGGGATCCCGTCTTGTGAACACGCCGAACAGCTCCATGTCGGGATTCTGCCGGATGGCAAGCTCCACGCCTTTTCCCAGATTGCCGTAGCCGTAAATACCAATTCTCATATCAGTAACCTCACTGTGGTTTGTTTGCGATTATATGTAGTATTATACTCTATCCGGGGAGGTTTGTAAATGCTTTTTTCGTCGGGAAACAGAAAAAGTACAGCCGGGAAAGACTGTACTTTTCGTATGTTTTTCCAGTGGATCACTGTCCCAGTACCGCCAGCAGGGTCATGCCGTA
>JAFZET010000420.1 GCA_017560565.1 Clostridia bacterium
CACGGAAGGCGGTTCTCTGGAATTTGCCCGGAATAAGTTCTATGACGCCACAGGTGCCGCCATGTACGCCATCATCGGCGCAGAAGCGGACGCACAGATGTACCTGCATGACAATGTATACTGGACGACCAACGAAACCCTGTTCCAGTATGCCGGCGGCAGGAGCTATAGCCCTGCGCAGTTTGATGCCTATTTGCAGGAATACCGGGATCCCGGTTCTGTGTGGGCGGATGCTCCCGACCTGACTGCCGAAGCGGAAGCATGGTTTTCCCGCACCGGTGTCAGCCGCAACAATGCATGGCTCTTCACTGACAAACTGCCCGCGCAGAAGTATTTCCTCGGCGGCACATGGGATCCGGAAACGAAAGCCGTAAAGGATGCGCTGTCCTACGGTATCGGTGATGACATCTGTTTCCGTGTGACCCTGACAGAAGAGGGAACACCCATCACGGCACCGTATTTCTCCTGGGAATGCTGGGGTGAGGACGGTTCCCATAACAAGGGTATCGTTCCCGGTACAACAGGTACTTTTGAATACCACACATTTCTGACAAGCCCCGGGTATGTGAAGATGTATGTCTGTGTCAGCGATGAAAACGGACGTGTTCTGCCCGGGTATGACACCTTTGAAGGCGGTGCCTGCGTGTGCTTTGATAAGATCCGCAAAGCAGGTGGTCAGCCGGCGGATTACGATGCATGGTGGAGTGCCGTGATCGCTGAAGAACTGGACAAAGTGGAACCGGTTCTGCTGGAACAGAAGGAATTCCACTGCGGCGACCCGGGAGATGTGGTCTATGACCTGAAGATCGCCTGTGCCGGTCCCATGCCGGTGTCCGGATATCTTCGTTTGCCCCGGAATGCGAAGGAAGGCAGCCTGCCCATCATAGTAAGCTATATGGGCTACAGCGTTACCACCGCTCCCATTCCCACCAAGGCGGAAGCGATCCATTTCTGTATCAATCCCCATGGTTTTGAAAACGGTCTGACTTACGAGCAGTATCAGCAGCTGGCGGCAGAAGCTCCCTATGCGGCTTTCGGATTCCACAAGGATCTGAATGCCGATCCTCATACGGTGTATTTCAAGTACATGGTTCTCCGGGCACTGCAGGCCATCCGATACTGTAAGACACTGCCCCTGTGGGACGGGAAGAATATTACCTCCGTCGGCGGCAGTATGGGTGCGTTCCAGGCGACCCACGCAGCGGCATTTGACAAGGATGTGACAAAGCTGAACATCGTGGTGCCGTGGATGTGCGACCTGCGGGGCAAAACCGAAGGCGGCAGGCTGAACGGTTGGCTTCCCGAAGCGGCAGATGGTCTGGATTACTATGACACGGTCAATGCCGGTGCCAGAGTGACCTGTCCTGTGACGATTTCCGCCGGTCTGGGAGACTATGTATGCCCGCCCTCCGGTATTACCTCTCTGTATCACGCCATTCCCGGGGAAGTACAGATGGAAATGCTCCAGAACCGTACTCATGGGTATACCGCTCCGAAGTGTGATAAATTTACGGTAAGCAAAAAGTAAGCGAAAAACAAAAAACAGCCTGTGGCTGTGCAGGGACAAACCCGGCAGGTCACAGGCGATTTTTTTATTCTGTTTGGCAGAGGAGCAGGATCATTCCACAACCTTCGGTACCCAGCCGTACTTGTAGGGTTCAGCCTTGGGGGTGTATGCCCATGCGGCGGCGTTGATCAGCACCTTCTGGATTTCCTTGTTGTAATAGGTGGGGCAGGTTTCATGACCGGGACGGAAATAGAAGATCTTGCCGCGTCCTCTCTTGAAGGTACAGCCGGAACGGAAGACTTCTCCGCCGGAGAACCAGGAGATAAACAGCAGTTCATCCGGTTCCGGGATCAGGAAATGTTCGCCATAGGTTTCTTCATGTTCCAGAATGATCTTTTCATCGATACCCTGTACGATGGGATGGCTCTGTTCCACCACCCACAGGATTTCCTTGTCGCCGGATTCACGCCACTTCAGCGCACCGGAATTGGTTCCGCAAAGCTTCTGGAAAATCTTAGAAGCGTGACCGGAGTGCAGCACGACCATACCCATGCCTTCCATAACCCGGTTGTAAACCTTCTGTACCACAGCATCCGGTACATCGCCGTGACGCATATGACCCCACCAGAACAGTACGTCTGTGTTCGCCAGTACTTCATCGGTGAGCCCTGCTTCGGGCATATCCAGAGTGGCGGTACCAACTTCATAGCCGGCTTCTTCCAGGAAAGCGGCTACAACGGCGTGGATCCCATCTGGGTAGATGGCCTTTACGGCTTCGTCGGTCTTTTCGTGGGCAAATTCATTCCATACGGTAATTCTCATATTTTTTCCTTTCTGCCGGATCGGCATACAAGTAAATTTTACAGATTCTTCCAGCAGCCTTCCGCATCGGCGGCAATGATGGCGTCCAGCAGGTGCTGATTCCGCACACCATCCGCTATGGTGGCATTCCAGCCATCACTCTGTCCCAGCATTTCATCGCCGAAGCAGTACATCTGGCTTACATAATATTCCGCCGGAATTTCCATCGGTACATATTTGTCTCCGGTGGCTTCTTCGCAGATCTCCAGTTCACATTTTCCCGGTTCTCTGTCCAGATGATACACAAGAGCCGCTTTGTCTCCATAGATCTCCATTCTCTGGTAGTTCCCCCGACCTCTGCAGAACCGGGAAATCTGGAATGCAGCAGAAATACCACCGTCCATGGCTGCCAGAATGTTGGAAAAGTCGTCTACATCCACATCCCCTATGCCGGAACCGTCCGGAAGACGCCGTCTGTGCATGATGGTACCCAGATGGGCACTGACTTTCGTATACCGCTGACCGGTGACAAACTGTGCCAGATCCAGACCGTGACAGCCCAGATCCCCCAGCGCACCGGAGGCGGCAACGGATTTCACAAATCGCCACACCAGCGGACAGTTCTTTTCTTCCAGTCCCCAGCCCTGATAGTACTGCATACTTACATGGTGCAGTTTCCCCAGCCTGCCGGATTCGATCAGGGCTTTGGCATACCGTGCCGCCGCCTGATACCGGTAACTGAAATACACCATGCTGCGTACACCCGCTTTTTCGGTAGCCGCCAGCAGGGAATCCGCCTGTTCGCTGTTCATGGTGATGGGCTTTTCCACCCCGTAGGATTTCCCAGCCGCACAGGCCGCCATGGCGATCTCCCAGTGAACATCATTGGGCGTGGAAATATCCACCACATCCACATCGGGACAGGCGATCAGGTCATGGTAATCGGTAAAGCAGTGGTCTTCGGGAATTCCGTACTGTGCCGCACGCTCTGCCAGTCTTTTGGAATCGGTATCGCAAAGGGCAGTAAGCTCCAGATTGTCAGCCCCACGGATTCCGGGAAGATGCACACCGCCGGAAATGCCGCCGAGACCTATGGAACCTACTCGGATAACAGCCATAATCATACCTCCGTTTATACCGGTTTGTTTGGTGATATTGTATCACACCCATCAGGAAAGTGCAAGAGATATAGGGAAAGATGTGAAATTAAATCTGCAAAAATATATAAAAACAAAGACGGATGCATGACACACCCGTCTCTGTTATATTGTATTGTCTTATCTCTTCTTGGTCAGCATGTAACCTGCTGCGGATACGATGGCAGCAGCAACAGCTACGATACCCATATCAAAGGTCTGGGGAGCAGAACCTGCGTCAACTGCACCTGCATCGGCAGCCACACCGGCTTCCACATCGTCAGCACCCATAGCCAGGGTCAGAATAGCGGGCTTACCGACTCTTGCAGTCCAAACACCGCCGAAGTCAAAGCTGCTCAGAGCATCCTTGGCAGCCAGGTCGGTCAGTTCAGCGTCGGTACGGGTCAGGCATACAACGTCATCCTTGTTGGCGAAGCAGTCGGTAGCGTCTACAGCAGCAACAGCATCATCGGCAACAGATGCGGTGGAGTTGATCAGCAGAGCGTTTTCTACTACTACAGTACCGCCGGTGGTCTGACCGAACAGAGAACCTGCAGTGGAAGCGTTAACGGTGAGGTTTTCAGTCTGAACGTTCTTCATTGTGAATACGTCACTGTCATTCAGAACCTGCAGCTTACCGGCAATACCGCCTGCATTGCCTGCATTGCCCTTAACGGAACCGGAAACATAGCAGTTTTCGAAAGTGATAAGTTCATTTTCAACATTCACTCTGGCATAACCGATGATACCGCCGGTTTCTACGATGGCGCCTTCAACGGAACCGTTGATGAAAGCAATATTCTTGAAGTTCAGAGCCTTGTCGATCTTGGCGTAACCAACTACGCCGCCGATACCTTCGTCCTGACGGGTTGCAGTGCTCTTTACGTTAGAATTGATAACCGTGATATTTTCGAATGCGGTAATAACCTTACTCATATAGCCGACTACGATCCCCAGAGAAGAACCGTCAATGTAGGAAACACTGGCGTTTTCGAAGATCAGGTTCTTAACGGAACCGCCGCGGAGAGTACCGATGAAACCGGTGTTGCCGTGACCTTCTGTGTTGGTCAGGGAGAAGTTCTTGATGGTGGGAGCTGCGCCTTCCACGCCGCCCAGCTTGCCTTCCAGGTTACCGGCAAAGTTGATGCCGTAGTTGGTACCGATGGGAGTCCATTCCTTATTGTTGAGGTCGATGTTTACGGTGATGTAGAAGGTGTGACCTTCATATGCACCGGTGCTGCCGCCGATCTGTGCATCATTGGTCAGCTTGGCCAGACCTGCCAGCTTAGCTGCGGAGTCGATGGTGTGAACCTTTTCGGATTCCTTGAGCCAGTCGGTTTCAATGGAACCGTCCCATACGGAATATTCTTCTGCTGCGGATACGGGAACCGTCAGTCCCAGACATACGGTCATCATTACGCACAGAAGCAGGGCAAGTGCTTTTTTCATGAGTCAATCCTCCGGATGAATAATTTATTACGGTGCGGGAAACTGCCGGTTCGGTTTATTTGAGAATAAAACATTCTGACAAAACCCGCATCATATACAGTACAAGTATATCATTTTTTAATAAAATTGCAATATGATGCTGCCATTGTTTACATTTGGTTCATAAATACACTTCAAAAAATATATCCGCAAACCGAAAGACGCCCCGCATTTCAACAGGACGTTTTTCAGGACTGAAATCAGTGAAATCAGTTTTCATACTGTGCGCCGTGGAGCCTCGCATAGAATCCGCCGGATGCCATCAGTGTATCGTGATTCCCCTGTTCGATGACCACACCGTCCCGGAGCACGAAGATCACATCCGCATTCCGCACCGTGGACAAACGGTGGGCAATGACAAAGCAGGTGCGGTTCTCCATCAGCTTCTGCATGGCAGACTGGATCCGCATTTCCGTCATGGAGTCCACGTTGGAGGTGGCTTCATCCAGAATCAGGATAGGGCTGTCGGAGATCATGGCACGGGCGATGGTAAGAAGCTGTTTCTGCCCTTTGGAGATGTTCACCCCTTCGTCTGTCAGGATGGTTTCGTACCCCTGTGGCAGACTTTCAATAAAGGAATGGATCCCGGCGGCGCGTGCTGCTTTTTCGATTTCCTCACGGCTTACGGGATGGCTGCTGCCGTAGGCAATGTTGTCCGCAATGGTGCCGGAGAACAGCCATGTGTCCTGCAGAACCATGGTATAGCTCTGCCGGAGACTGGCACGGACTGCATGGGTGATATCATTGCCTTCCAGACGGATCACACCGGAATCGGGATCGTAGAACCGCATGATCAGGTTGATGATGGTGGTTTTTCCCGCACCTGTGGGACCAACGATGGCGGCTGTGGTGCCGGGTCTTATATCCATGTGCAGACCGTGGATGATCTCTTTGTCCGGTACATAGCCGAACCGTACAGTATCCGCTTCCACATGACCTTTCACAGGCAGCATACCCGGCTCGTTTCCGTAGCATACAGCATCCGCATCATCGGGGGATTCCTCTTCTTCGTCCAGGAGGCGGAAAACCCGCTCGGCAGCGGCAGCGGCAGACTGCAGCTCATTGATGATGTTTGCCGTTTCATTGATGGGACCGGAGAATTTCCGGGAATACAGCACAAAGGAAGATACATTTCCCAGACTGATGGCACCGCCCATATACAGAATGGAACCGAACACACTCACAAGCGTCAGGGAAAGATTGTTGATCAGATTTACCGTGGGACCGACCATGGTGCCGTAATAATCCGCTTTGAAAGAGGCA
>JAFZET010000421.1 GCA_017560565.1 Clostridia bacterium
ACATCCGAACTTTGTCTGCAGGCTGTCGATGGCTTCCCCCTTCCGATACAGGGTAGTTTCACAGGTATACTGATACGGATCCTCCGGACACCACAGGCGGGGGGATTCCAGCACAACCGTATATGCCAGTGTGGTATTCTCCTGTTCCGGACAGATCGCAGTGTATTCCGCTTCTGCTGCGATGTTTCCCGCATGGTCACGGATTACGCTGACCGCACGAACTTCCGCTTCCGTGTAGTCGCTGTTTTCCACTTCGGTTTCGATTTCGATATGCCATGTGTTATCCTTCTGCGGGATGGGTTTGGTGAACACGCCCCACAGTGCGATATGTATCGGTGCAGTTTTGATAAGCCATACGTGCCGGTAGATGCCGCCGCCTTCGTACCACCAGCTTTCATGATGTCCGGTGGTTACATGAACAGCCAGCACATTGTCTTCCCCGAACTTCACAAAATCCGTGATATCCACGGGAAAGCTGTTGTAACCGCTGAAATTGTGCTTCAGGGGGCAGCCGTTGCAGTATATGGTACTCTCCGTGGCAATGGCATCGAAGAGCAGGATGATCCGCTTGTCACGGTCGGTATCGTCCAGACGGAAATGTTTCCGGTACCAGCCGCTTCCGTAAGGGAGGTAGCCCAGGGTATTGTTTTCATCCTCACAGAATTCTCCGGTAATCACAAAATCATGGGGAAGATCCACCTTTTCCCATTTTTCCGTACAGAATTCCACACCTGGGCGATAGTCGTCACTGCTGTCGTTATAGGCAACGGCGGCCGGTCCCCAGCGTTCCCTTTCGGTTTTGGCACTGGAATAGATGGGTCCTTTCAGGGGCGGTCTTTTCCGCTGGATCTCTCCTTTGTGGAAAAGCCAGCCTTCATCAAACAGAATAGTCTGGCGCATACATACTCCTGTTATTTTTCAAGGGCTTTCTTTACCGCTTCCCCGATCACCATACCCATCCGGAAGAATCCCAGATCGTTGGGATGGCATCCGTCCACGGTACAGCTGTCACGGAATTCACCGGCAAAGAGCAGTTCGCCGTCAATGAAATACACGTTGTCGTCCCCGTTTTCCTTGGCGATCCGATAGGTTTCATAGATAGCGGCACGACGGGCAATGGAATCGGCGTCACCCCGGAAGTCCGGCTTGGATACGAAAACAACAGGGGTTTCGGGATGGATTTCCCGGAAGGTTTTGAACAACGGATAGTGGGTGTTCTTCAGATGTTCTACGCTGGGTGCGTTATGGTCGTAGTCACACACAAACACGGATACATCCAGGGAAGCCATATACTGGCAGATCGCTTCTTCCCCTCTGCCGGAACCGGAAAAACCGAGATTGATGTAATCGGTATCCAGTTTCCGTTCGATGAATCCCTGGTAAGCATTGCCGGGACGGGAGGCGCACCCGCCCTGGGTGATGGAAGAACCGTAGTAGAGAACAGGTTTTTCGTACTTATAGGGGGCGGCAGGCGCAATTTCCGCATCCTTTGCCAGACCGATGTACAGTTCCTTTACACCGTCATACAGGGGCATATTGATATTGTAGGTATTCATTTCCGGCTTTACGTTGATACAGGATTCATACCCCTTGGTGGGACCGGAGACGGGCATGAAGGTACCCACATACACCTGCTTTTCGTTCACATAGTGATACAGGTCAAACCCGGACTGACCGGCTTTGGTGATATGGGGCATAGTACCGCATTCGTTCATCACGGCTTTGATGGCGATATAGGGTGAATTGGTGGCAAAGCGGATTCTCCCGCCGGCGGTATGCCACATCAGTCCCAGCACACCGGGATTGGTATTCTTTGCCACGTCTTCCGGCAGACGGTGGTAGGGCATATCTTTGTCAATTTCACACAGACCATGGATAGAAATGGGGGCATCCTTTGGGGAAAGCCAGATAATATCGTCTTTCTGTATGGAAGTTTCCACTTTCAGATTCTTGTCGATTTCTTCGATTCTCATGATATATCTCCTTTTTCAGTTTTATTATTTCTGCAGCAAGAAGAATCGCCCTTCTCCCGGCTGGATATGGATCTGCATGGTGGTGGTGGCATCCGTTATTCTGCATTCTGCCGGAAGAATGTCTCCGGTAAAGGCATCGGCTTCAAAGGCTTCGCCGCAGGTTTCCGCCACAGTAAGGATTCCGGTATACGGTTCTGCCGCCATATTGGCAATGTAGACAATCCGCAGTCCGTCTTCCGTGATCCGGCAGTGGGACAGGAGCATGGGTTCATAAGCGGCAGTACGGATGGTACGGCAGACAGGGGGCAGTTTTTCATCCAGAAGAGCACCGAAATTCTCCGTGGCGGCAAAATACATACTGCCGTTCTCCACTTCCCGGCGGATGGCTTCGGCGGCGGCGGTGATCTCGCCGGTTTCTCTGGTTTTCACGGGATACTCTCCACAGAAAAATACAGCAATACCGGCTTCCCGGAGAGCAGTCAGCTTCTGCATAGCCGATTCTTCCAGCACTCTGGCACAGGGCAGGATCACGGCAGAATATGAGCGATCACGCCAGCAGAGCTTTCCATCCCGAATCTCGGCTTCACACAGCAGTTCCCTGTCGATATAATCGAAATCGATCTGCCGGTGGATCAGATCCCAGGATGCTTTCACAAAGGCCTTATCCAGATCTCTTGTACGGTCGGAATAATCAATGGCACGGGCTTCCGTGGAGGGAGTATAGCTGTCCCACATGGCGGCTTCGGGATAGAATACTGCCACCTTGCTGTCACGGCATCCCTGACGGAGCAGACAGCCGGAACGGGCAGTATATTTATTGAAATTGTAAATCTGCTCTTTGGTCAGACCGTTCCAGGAATAGTAGCTGGTAAAGTTGTTCACACCCATGGCAAGATGCCAGTTGACGGAACCGTAATAACAATCAAGCCCTGCGGTTTCCCCACGTTCTCTTACACAGTGATCGGAGAACTCTGTGAAAACTTCATGTTCCCCGTTGATGTCCGCAAAGGATGCGATAAACCGTGCAATCGGAATGGCGCCGTCGTTCATAAGCGCACCTGTTTCCGTCTGGAGCTGGTCGATGCCGGGCCAGTCAAAACGCTTCATACTCCGGTAGAAGGAGCCGTAATTGTAAACATGGGCCTGGAGCCGTTCTTCTTCCAGCATATGACCGGAAGATTTCAGGTGATTGGCACGGCACCAGTCCTGAATGGTTCCAAAATAGCTGTCGGCTACTGTGTCGGCAATGAATTCCCAGAAGTCACAGCGGCGTTTGGTAACCTCATTGCCTCTTGCCAGAACCACCGCTACACAGGCCTTGTAGAATTCATAGCCGTATTTCTTCTCAAAATCCGCAGGATAGCTGTCCAGCCAGGGCAGAATCGGGAACACGCCTTTGCGGATATTCCAGGAGATCAGGGACGGCTCATCGGTAAACATAGCCAGAACCCCTTTGCCGAATTGATCGCCCAGTACTTCCTTATACTTTTCGTGGGTGCAGGCAATAAAGGCTTCCACGGCGGCTTTGTCAGACAGGCTGATATAGTTCCGGGGTTCACTGTAGCTTTCGGTGGCATGGGTTCCGTCAAACAGGCGGCGGATGCTCATCATGAACAGATAGTAACTGCCTTCCGGTACGTTTACATACAGTACACCCCGCTCGTTCAGGGCATCAGTCACATCCATAGGATCGCCGCCGTCCACCGGAATCAGCACAGCTTTCCACAGAGTATCCCCGGGCACATCCGCTCTGTAGATACCGGGACCGCTGATTTTCCGCCAGTAGTCGTAGCAGTACAGACCTTTGGCAATGGTTTCCGGATGGTATTCAGTTACATAGCCGCCGGCGGTACCGGAAGGATATCCTTTTTCATCATACAGCCAGGTGTACATACCGCGGTTTATGTATTCCCGGATACCTTTTTCCGCATCTTCCCAGATTTTCGGATTGTCGGGAAAATCCATGGGATAATTCACATTACCCACGATTCCGCCGAACCATCTTTCGTCATAATAAGCGGCTCTTGACGGGTCTGTAGCTCCGCCGTGAATGATCTGATACACTGCGTACCGTCTGTCGGGATTTTTGAAAGCTTCTGTCAGTTTTGCTATACCGGACATACAAACCTCCTGTTTTCCTGTGGTTTTCTTTGGCTCATTATACCATGGCATTCCGCAAAATGCAACCATTTTCCCGAATCTGCCGCTCAAATACAGAAAAAATTGTCATATTTTCATAAATCCCTCGGAATCGGTTGACATTTGCGTCCGGCACTGCTATAATTTTTTCATACCATACATTTATTCTTCCGGAGGATATTATTATGCTGAAAGACGGTAAGATTCTGGTAGGCAAGGGGGATGTGGAATCGTTCATTCTTCCTTCCATGGCCAACCGGCACGGTCTGATCGCCGGTGCTACCGGTACCGGTAAAACCATTACGCTGAAGGTCATGGCAGAGTCTTTTTCAGATCTGGGAGTTCCTGTATTTCTGGCGGACATCAAGGGGGATCTGGCAGGCTGTGTGCGTGCCGGCAAAGCCAATGAAAATATTGAAAGCCGTCTGGACGGGCTGGGAATCGCCAGAGAGGATTTTACATACAAGAGCTATCCCGTACGGTTCTGGGATGTTTATGGGGAAGGTGGTCATCCGGTGCGTACCACCATCAGTGAGATGGGTGCTACCCTGCTGTCCCGTCTTCTGGGGCTGACGGATATCCAGACCGGTGTTCTGACCATCGTTTTCCGGATCGCAGACGAAAAGGGCTGGCTTCTGATCGACCTGAAGGATCTGCGTTCCATGGTTGCCTATGTGGCGGATCATGCGGACGAGTACCGGAACGAATACGGCAACGTTTCCAAACAGTCTGCAGGGGCCATTCAGCGTGCCTTGCTTCAGCTGGAAGACGCAGGCGGGGATCTGTTCTTCGGAGAACCGGACATTCAGCTTTCCGACTGGATGCAGACAGACGACAGCGGACGGGGATTTATCAACATCCTCCACTGTCCCAAACTGAGCCAGACACCTCTGCTGTATTCCACTTTCATGCTTTGGCTTCTGGCGGAGTTGTTTGAAGAACTGCCGGAAGCCGGGGATCCGGAAAAGCCAAAGCTGGTGTTCTTCTTTGATGAAGCCCATCTGCTTTTCTCCGGTGCTCCCAAAAGTCTCCGCGAAAAGGTGGAGCAGGTAGTCAAGCTGATCCGCTCCAAGGGGGTTGGGGTTTACTTCATTACTCAGCAGCCCTCCGACATTCCCGATCCGGTGCTGGCACAGCTGGGGAACCGGGTACAGCACGCACTGCGGGCATACACACCGGCAGAACAGAAATCCATCCGTGCGGCAGCCCAGTCCTTCCGGATCAACCCGAAATTCGATACGGAAACCGCCATCATGGAACTGGGGACCGGCGAAGCCCTGATCAGCTTCCTGGACGAAAAGGGACGCCCCTCTATGGTGGAACGTGCGACCATTCTGCCGCCTCAGTCTACCATGGGTGCCATTGACGATGACAGGCGGAAAGCAGAGATCCGTGCGGACGATTATTATGGTAAGTACGAAGTTTCGGAGGATCCGGTATCGGCTTACGAGATCCTGAATCAGGCCGCCGAGGAGGAAGCAGCTGCCAGAGAAGAAGCGGCAAAGAAAGCCGAAGAAGAAAAAGCAAAAGCGGCAGAGGAAAAAGCGAAGGCTGCCGCTGAAAAGGAAAAGGCTGCAAAAGCCAAAGAAAAGGAAAAGAAAATCAAAAATTCCGTTGTCGGTAAGGTTGCCAACTCTGCAGTGAATACCATTGGCCGGGAAATCGGTCGTTCCATCGGCAGAGGGCTTCTGAATACCATCAAGAAAATGTTCTGAGGTATCTATATGCAGATCATCACAACAACTTCCGTATATCCGCCCTGTACCGATATGTCGGCAACCATCCGTCGTATGGCTGCGCTGGGCTTTGACGGACTGGATCTTGCTTTTGATTATTGCGTGCAGGATAAAGAATATCCGTTTATGACCGATACATACGAAGAATGGGCAGCCGGTCTCCGGACAGAAGCCGATGCCCTTGGGATCTCGTTCACCCATGGGCATGCACCATTTGATGCATCCGGCAGAGGCGATTTAGTGCTGCGTACCCTGCGCTGTGCTTCCATTCTGGGAATCCGGTATGTGGTGGTGCATCCTCTCTGGCGGAAAGCAGACGGAAGTTTCTATGAGGATCCGGCAGAGTTTATCGCCGTAAACCGGG
>JAFZET010000422.1 GCA_017560565.1 Clostridia bacterium
ACGCCAATCACCCGTACATACGCTATACCGGACGCTGGAATGTAACCGAATCCGGTGCTGTGTCCACCGCCAACGGTAACTATGCAGAATTCGCTTTTGTCGGAGATACAGCTGTGATCGGTTTCGATATGGAAGGCTGCATTTTCCCTGTACCGCACGTGTATATTGCAGTGGACAACGGCGCCAGAGTGGAATTGCCGCTGGAGAAATACATCCGTGTGTCCGCTGTGGAAGGGGAACATACCGTCCGGATTATCCTGAAAGGTTCAGTGGAGACTCAGAACCGCTGGAGCCATCCCATGCAGGCGAAAACCGCTATCCGCACACTGGAAGCCGATACCTTTCTCCCCCTGCCGGAAGACAACCGGAAAACCATCGAATTCCTTGGCGATTCCATCACGGAAGGGATTTCCATCGACAACAACGGGAAATACATCCACTACGGTTCCCATCTGGATATGGTTTTCTGGGACGATTCCACGGCGGGTTATGCATGGCTGACCGCAGAAGCCATGAACCTCCGTCCGATCATCATGGGCTACGGATGTTTGGGTACCACCAGAGGAGGGACGGGAGGCATTCCTCCTGTCTGTCAGTCCTATCCGTATTACAGTGACGGCTGCCCCATGGAATCTGCCAATGCCGATTTTGTGGTGATAAACCATGGGACAAACGACAGGGGGGCAGAGAAGGAAGCTTTCAAAAAAGCCTACGGGGAACTGCTTGCTCTTGTGCGTGCGAGAAATCCGAAAGCCGAAATTATCGCCCTGACGCCTTTCTGCGGTGCACTGGCTGAAGAGATCCTTGAGGTTGTGGAAACATTCAACCGCACGGGAAACGATTCTGTCTTCTATATAAACACCGCAGGCTGGATCCCGCCGGAACCGCTTCACCCTACCAGAGAAGGAAACAAAACTGTCAGCCGGAATCTGTCAGAGATTCTCCGGAAGAAATATAACCTGTAAACAAAAAAGACTGCTTCCGGAAAGAGGCAGTCTTTGTGTTTTCGCAGATCAGTCCAGTGCAATCCCATGGATGCCGCAGTACCGCTTCAGTTCTTCCGTCTGGGAGGCATGGAAGCCCATTTCCCGCAGGAATACCTGACAGGGATCCTTGATGACCGGGTTCAGTGTCCAGTCGGGCATGAGGCAGCAGGACAGCAGTTTTTTGCCGGAAGCCAGAATCTTTTCCAGCAGTTCAGACCAGTCTTCCTTGGCGGGCGTACCGTCACCGTGTACCCACTGGATGCCCTTGATGCCATCAATGGCAAGCAGACTGTTCAGATGGGGGATCTGCCCGATACCGTCCATGTGGTATACAGCATTGTACAGTCTTGCGGAAGAGGTTGCCAGCTCGGGAGCAACAAACGTATCAAACATATCCGGTCCGATCATGTAGGAGAAATCGCTCTGCAGGATGTAGCCGGGCTTTTCGTCGTACAGATTGTACCACTGGGTGTACCCTTTGGCTTCCGGTGCCATCACGCTGTTGAAACGGTCATAATACCGGAACCACAACGCCTGTATTTCCTTCACACAGCGCAGAACTTCTTCCGGTGCGTCGTAGAGATCCATCAGAAGATTCTCCGCACCGCGGAAGCTGGACAGTACGTCCAGAACCCCGCCCATGTCCACCATGCCCACAACCACCTGACCATGCCACTTTTCCATAGCCAGTTCATACATCCGCAGAACTCTCTGGAAGTAAGGGTTGTCTTCGTTGTAGGAGAAATGGAGATCTTCGATGGGCATATCTTCTTCCGGAGGCATAAACCATACGGTATCCGAACCATTGACAGGCGTGCATCCCAGGAAAGCGGCCAGCACACCGGGACCGAATTCCGTCAGGGAGAAGTTGGGGAACGCTTCCCCGTACCAGCGCATGGTGGAAAGCCGGTAATCCGCAGCATCAATAAACTGTTCTGGGGTGATGGACATATCCCAGGAATTGTCAAAGCTCAGATGGGGATAGGGAGAAGCCGGTCTTCTGGCAGGGTTGCCGTAGGTGACAACAGCAGCAGCCGGACGTCCAAGAGAGCCGCCCCACCACTTTCTGTAGGTCTCACGGATCACATCATAGCGCTCCGGTGCAAAATCGATGGTGTCAAACATGGTAAAACCTCCTTATTTGCTGACAGCATTGTAAACATCCTGCAGGCGGTGGGGATAGTCCGTCATGATCCCGTCTGCGCCGATGTCGATCAGATGCCGCATTTCGTCTTCGTCATTGATGGTCCAGTAGTGAACCGCCAGATTGTGCCGGTGCGCCGCATTCACAAGCCCCTTTGTAGCCAGGGAGAAGCCCAGTTCTTCCGTGGGAAGCTGGAACACACAGATCCGGTCGGTATAGAACAGATCCAGTTTCAGCATCTGCAGAACAAAGAATGCGGTGGCGCTGTCGGTAGCCGGGGAATACATAAATACTTCCGGAACGGCACCGGTTTTCTGCAGTTCCTTGTAACGTTCAAACAGTTCTTCGTGGAAGCTGGCCAGCACCACTCTGTCAAAGGCATCGTGTTCTTCCAGCAGTTTGAGAATCTCTTCCAGCGCCCGGAAGCCGGTTTCTCCGGACTGTTTGATTTCCACGTTGATCCGGTTTTCCGGAAAAGCCAGGATCAGCTCTTCCAGGGTGGTTGCCAGAAATACCGTATCATCCCGGGGAGAGATGCCCTCGGGATAGGTGACATCCGTGGGATATTTTTCCAGTCCGTCAGGACCCTTGAAATGCTCTCTTTCCCCGTTCAGCACACCGCCGGATGTGGGATTGGTGTAACCGAAGTCCACCTTCTGTGCCATCAGATCGCTGTAGTTCCAGTCCGCAATGGCACCGGTCACATTGGTCTTCCGATCCAGCGTGGTATCGTGGGAGAGGATCACAACTCCGTCTTTGGTGATGCTGACGTCGGTCTCCAGCATCACCCGGGGATCCACACTGTAGGCGTTGTAGAAGGCTTCCAGTGTGTTATCGGGAAACTCCCTGTTGCCGCCGCCATGGGCGATCAGAATGGGAAGCTCTCCCTCTCTGCGCATGGTGTTGACCTGGTCATACTTGTCGGGTCGTGGGAATACAGCCAGTATCCCGTAGAGAACAAGCAGTCCTCCCAGAATAAGCCCGGCACGCTTCAGTC
>JAFZET010000423.1 GCA_017560565.1 Clostridia bacterium
GGCTTCCGTGAACCTGTGGATGTATCCGCTCTGACCGACGACGAACTGACGGCTTACATGGCGGATGCCTACCAGTGCGCTTTGGATATCTGGTTCCTGTTTGAAGTGTGCAGAGACCGGATGTATGCACGCAATGTATGGAGCTCTGACATGCCTCATGTGGAAATCGACGGCAGGCATTACAGTCAGATGTTCAACCCCGTATTCCCGACACTTGCCGATCTGGAATCCTACATGAACGGTGTTCTTTCGCATGATCAGACAAAACAGCTTCTGTCGATGGGGATGTTCATCGACTATGAAGGCGAGCTGTGGGGTATGATGGGTGCGAGAGGTACGGATATCTCGAAGAAAACCGTCGGTTTTTCGGTCACATCCCGCACCGATACGGAAATCATCTATACCGCAGAGGTGGAAGTCCGTGAGTATGATCTCGGTGCCGAAGAACCCGACTATGTGGAATATCACGATTTCACATACGCTCTGACCGAAAACGGCTGGCGTTGGACGGATTTCCACTTGTACAATTGAATAATATTGCAGCAAGGTGTGGTTGGTATATGCTGACCGCACCTTTTGTATTCACATTGTAGAAATAATTGTATGGTATAATCAAGCAGAATTACAAACCGGAGATGATACATATGAAACATATCCTCATTGTCGAAGACGACACTGCTCTGCGGGAAGGTCTTGTTGCGGCACTGCAGAATGAATCGACTGCTGTACAATCTGCAGCCGACCTTGCCGAAGCACGCCGCATCTTACTGGGACAGGTTTTCGATTTGCTTCTGCTCGACTGCAACCTCCCGGATGGAAGCGGAATCGATCTCTGCCGGGAAGTGACCGCTGTGCAGGATGTACCTGTAATCTTCCTCACCGTGCGGGATGCCGAAATCGACGAAGTGACTGCATTCCGTGCCGGTGCCTGTGACTATATCAAGAAACCTTTTTCCCTGACAATCCTGCAGGAACGTATCTCCGCCGCACTCCGCAAGCGCTCTCCGAATCACATCTACGAGGACAGCCGTTTCCGTTTCGACTTTACCGAGCTGACCTTTTCCGCAGACGGTCAGCGTGTGATTCTCAGCGCCACCGAGCAGAAACTGCTTGCCGTGTTCTGCAATCATAAAGGACAGATTCTCGAACGGCAGACACTGGTTGACAAAATCTGGGCGTGCGACAGTGATTACATCGACGAAAACGCCCTGTCCGTGACCGTGAAACGACTGCGTGACAAGCTTGGCGCGGAATGCATCGGCACGGTCTACGGCATGGGTTACGTCTGGAAAGGTGCGAAGAAATGATTGCGTGCACAGCTATACTCGCTTTGCTGTCGTCGGCATTTTTCCTGCTGTGGCAGTATTCTGAATCCCCATGGCTGATTCTCGGATACATACTCGCTGTTCTTGCCGTCTGCGGTATCTGTTTCATCTGCGAACACCGGAAGAATCAGCGGATTTTCGAGCGATTCGAGCGCATTCTTGCAGGAGAAAGTGCGGATCATATAGCAGATGAAAAACTGACTCCCACCGAACGGCGGCTGATCACCCGGCTGTGTGAACTGGAAACCAGAGAAGCCAAGGTGCAGAACGGGTACAAAAGCATCTCATCCCTTGTGGCGGACATCGCCCATCAGTCAAAAACACCGCTTTCCTCCATTCTTATGTATACCGAACTGAGCGAAAACGGTGAAATCATCCGCACACAGACGGAAAAACTTTCATTTCTTATGGATTCGCTGACGAAACTGGCGAAATGCGAAGGCGGACTGATTGCGGAGAATCTTGCGCCGAAGGAGAACTCCGTGAAGGAACTTATCAGGCAAGTGATTGAAGCGAATTACTCATCAGCCGACATGAAGAATATCGAAATCCGCTGTGATGTGCCGGATGATCTGACCGGCAATTTCGATCTGCGCTGGACATCGGAAGCAGTAGGAAACATTCTCGACAATGCTGTGAAGTATTCGCCGGATGGTAGTGAAATTGCAATATCCGCCTGTGCATACGATATGTTCGTGCGCATCGATATTGCCGACCATGGCACAGGAATCCCGGAAGATGAACTGTGCAGCATCTGGAAGCGGTTTTACCGTGGCAAGAATGCGGAAAAACAAAACGGTGTCGGCATCGGGCTGTATCTGACTGCGAACATTCTGAACACCGAGTGTGGACGTGTTTCAGCTAAATCCAATGAAAACGGCAGTACATTCACTGTTTATCTGCCGAAAACATAAGAAAATCATAAATCTTTCAGAACTGTAAGATTTCGTCACATTTCAGTAAGATTGTCT
Source organism: Clostridia bacterium (assembly GCA_017560565.1). GTDB lineage: Bacteria > Bacillota > Clostridia > Oscillospirales > CAG-272 > UMGS1696. Next base: position 2,297 of record JAFZET010000423.1, read on the forward strand.
CTGTAGAATAAAAACATCAAAGAAAGGAGGCAGTTTCATGCTGATTCAAACTCAAAACTTAACCAAAATCTACACCACGGGAGAAACAGAGGTGCGTGCGCTGGACGACGTATCTCTGTCCATTTCCCGTGGTGAATTTGTTTCTGTCGTCGGCACAAGCGGCAGCGGCAAGTCCACACTTCTGCATCTTCTCGGCGGGCTGGATATTCCCACAAACGGCAAAGTCTTCATCGACGGAACGGACATCTACCAGCTTGCACCCGATCCGCTGACGGTATTCCGCCGCCGGTGCATCGGATTTGTGTTCCAGCGATACAACCTGATTCCGAATCTGAATGTGTGGGAAAACATCACGCTCCCTCTGGGACTGGACGGAATGGACGCGGATTCCGATGAGGTGGACGACCTTCTGCACACGCTCGGAATCGAGGACAAAAAGAACGCCATGCCGTCTCAGCTTTCCGGCGGACAGCAGCAGAGAGTGGCAATCGCACGGGCACTCATCACGAAACCGCACATCATTCTTGCGGACGAACCGACTGGTAATCTGGACTCAAAAACCGGCATGGGTGTGATGCTGACGCTGGCACAACTCAACGAAAAGTTTGCACAGACGATCGTGGTAATCACCCACAACGAGGAGCTTGCGCAGATGACCTCGCGCAGGATTCGGATTGAGGATGGGAATATCGTGAGCGACAGCGGGGTGACAAAATGAACGTCATTACGAAACTGGCGATCAA
>JAFZET010000424.1 GCA_017560565.1 Clostridia bacterium
CTCTGCAGGCGACCTACTGCTACTACTTCAATAAGCAGCTGGCGGCGGACTACCAGATTCCCGATGTGTACCAGACCGTACTGGAAGGGAAGTGGACGGTGGATTATCTGATCGGTCTGACCAAGGATATCTACACCGACACCAACAACAGCGGCGACCGGGACGAGGCGGACTTCTACGGTCTGTGCACCAACGCCTCCTCCAATGCCAACACCTATCTGTGGGCGTTTGACAGCCGGATCCTTGCCAGAACGGACGGGGGCGGTCTGGAAGTGGTATACAATTCCGAAAAGACCGTGGACATCGTGACCAAGCTGGTGAGTATGTACAACGAAAACGTGGGCATCAGCTACAATCTGGAATACGTTGACTCCGAGGGCAATAAGCAGTTCCCCTACCCCAGAGATATGTTTCTGAACAACCGGACCATCTTTGCCGCCGGTCAGATCTGTATGTCCCTGACCCACTTCCGGGATATGGAAGCCGACTACGGGATCATCCCCTATCCCAAGTGGAATGAAGCACAGGCGGAATACCGTACCATGGTGGACGGCAGCCACAGTGCCATGGTCATCCCCGTAACCGTACAGAACATGGAAATGGCAGGGATCATCACCGAAGCCATGTGTGCCGAAAGCTACAAGCTGGTGATCCCCGCTTACTACGATACCGCCCTGAAATACAAGGGTACCCGTGACGAAACCTCTGTGGAGATTCTGGATATGATCGTGAACGCCCGTGTGTTTGATATGGGATACGTATACGACGGCTGGAAGGGTGCTTCCTTCCTGATCCAGAACATGGTGCGTGATTCCGGCAGCAATTTTGCTTCCACCTGGGCATCCAAGGAACAGTCCGTAACGACGCACTATGCCGAGGTTATCGAATACTTTGAAACCTACGGCGAATAATGCCGCAGCAAAGGAGAGACGGATATGTCTATTGAAAAAGTAAAGGCGTTTTTTGCCGGAAAAGACATGGCGGATAAAGTGCTGGAATTTGATGTGTCCAGTGCTACCGTAGAACTGGCCGCCATCGCCCTGGGCTGTGAGGAATGCCGCATCGCCAAAACCCTGTCCTTTCATGTGAACGACAAGGTGGTGCTGGTGGTTACGGCAGGGGATGTGAAGATCGACAACCAGAAATACAAGGCAGTGTTCGGCACCAAAGCCAAAATGCTTGCCCATGAAGAAGCACCGGTGCTCATCGGTCATGCAGTGGGCGGTGTGTGCCCCTTTGCAGTGAACGAAGGCGTGGAGGTCTGGCTGGATGTTTCTCTGCAGCGGTTTGAAACCGTTTTCCCCGCCTGCGGCAGTGCCAGCAGCGCCATTGAACTGACCCCGGCACAGTTGGAGGAGCTTTCCGTCTCCCTTGGCTGGATCGATGTGACAAAGCCCCGCTGAACCCTTTCCCCTGTCCCGTACACTGGGCGGGGGATTTTTCTTTGTTGTCAAAACCACCGGAATTTCATACTGTTTTTCGGCTCTGTCAGGGAAAAAACAGACATAAAATCATGCCGTGCCTGTGCCAATTCATAAAAAAACCTTGACTTTACAGGCAAAAAAAGATATAATATAGTGAATGTGTATACACATCCCCCAATCGGTTCCATATACCCGCGGGTGCGAATGTATTCATATACAAAATCACAATAAGAGACAGGAACCCGGAAATGACCGCCGGGGAAGAGGTTGCTTATTCTCATGAACAAATCCACACAAAAAAATCAAAGGAGGTGCCAGATGGATCTCATCATCACAGGAATCATTGCTCTGGCCGTTGGGCTGGGCGGCGGTTTCGCGCTTGGCGTCCTGCATCGCAAGAAGGTAGCGGAAGCGGAAATCGGCTCGGCTGAACAGCAGGCAAGAAAGATATTGGAAGACGGCATCAAGGCAGCAGACACCAAGAAAAAAGAAGCTCTGATCGAGGCCAGAGAAGAAATTCTCCAGACCAAGAATGAGTTTGACAAGGAAATCAAGGATCGCCGGAACGAGATCTCCCGCCAGGAACGCCGGATCGCACAGAAGGAAGAAATTCTGGACAGAAAGACCGAAGCCCTGGAAAAGAAAGACGAAAAGCTCACCGCAAAACTGAAAGAAGCCACCGAGCTGAACGAAGAAATCGAACAGCTCAAGGAAAAGCAGTTTGAAACGCTCCAGCAGGTAGCCGGCATGACCGCAGACGAAGCCAAGGCACAGCTGATCACCGAACTGGAAGCGGAAATTACCCACGAAAAGGCCATGAAGATCGCGGAACTGGAAGAACAGTTCAAGGAAGACGCCGAGGAAAAGGCAAAGGAAATCCTCTCCTTCGCTATCCAGCGCTGCGCCGTGGATCATGCTTCCGAAATCACCGTATCCGTGGTTCCTCTGCCCAGTGAAGAAATGAAGGGTCGGATCATCGGTCGTGAAGGGCGGAACATCCGCACCATCGAAACCATGACCGGGGTAGACCTGATCATCGACGACACACCGGAAGCCATCACTGTATCCAGCTTCGATCCGGTTCGGAGAGAGATTGCCCGCCTGGCACTGGAAAAGCTGATCCAGGACGGCCGGATCCATCCCACCCGCATCGAGGAAATGGTGGAAAAAGCCCGCCGCGAAGTGGAACAGACCATCAAGCAGGCAGGGGAAAGAGCCACCTTCGAAACCGGCGTACACGGCTTCAATGCGGAAATGATCAAGCTGCTGGGTCGTCTGAAGTACCGTACCAGCTACGGACAGAACGTACTGGCCCATTCCATCGAAGTCTCCCTGCTCTCCGGCATGATCGCCGACGAAATCGGTGCCGACAGCACTCTGGCAAGACGTGCCGGTCTGCTGCATGACATCGGCAAGGCGCTGACCCAGGAAGTGGAAGGCTCCCATGTACAGCTGGGTGTGGAAATTGCCCGGAAGTACAAGGAATCCAAGGATGTGATCCACGCCATCGAAGCCCATCACGGCGACGTGGAACCCCAGACCCTCACCGCCATCATCGTACAGGCCGCAGACGCCATCTCCGCTGCCAGACCCGGTGCCCGGCGTGAAAACCTGGAAAACTACATCAAGCGTCTCACCAAGCTGGAAGAGATCGCAAACGAGTTCGACTGTGTGGACAAGTCCTTCGCCATCCAGGCAGGGCGCGAGATCCGGATCATGGTCAAGCCCGAATCCGTCAACGACGACCAGATGGTTCTGGTGGCCCGCGACATCGTAAAGAAAATCGAAAACGAACTGGAATACCCCGGACAGATCAAGGTCAACATCATCCGGGAAAGCCGCGCGGTGGACTACGCCAAGTAAGTTTTTCCCCGCTCTCTCTTGTCATTAAATCGAACATAACGGCAGTGACCGTGGGGTTCTGCTTTTATCATAGAAATAATTGGATAAGGGTTTCCTTTCGTATATCAGCCGTCTTCTTTCGGGAGGCGGCTTTTCTTTTTTCGCTTTTTGGCTGGGATTATATTTCGCTTGACAGCGGCGGGGTTTTGCTTTGACCAAAGCACCCCCCACCACTGTAAGCAAAAATAAAAATCCAAGCTCAAAAACAAACAGCAAAGCCCCCAAAAACCCGCTGTCAAGTGCAAAACACCCAAAACACCCAGAAAAGCGGAAAAAGAGAAAAGCCCCCGCCCGGGAAAGGGCAGAGGCAAATCAGAACGCAGGTTACTGACCAAGGAACCCATCCATGGTCTTCTGAATGGCAGTCTCCACAGAGGTTTTCTTGGAGGCAAGCACAGACGCAATGGCAGTGCCTTTGTAAAGCGCATCGTTGATGGCGGATTCAATGCCGCCCCAGGAGAAGATGTTGGCGTTGTCCATCACTGCACTGGAGAGAATCAGATCCAGCATTTCCACGGATTCCTGGTCACGGACATACTTGTCGGTGAGGCAGACTTCGTAGTACGCCGGGGTCAGATTGTTCAGGGAGTCGGCAGACATGGCTTCCAGAATAAAGCCGATCTTGTCGGTGTTGATGTTGGTAACGGGAATGGAAACCACGTTTACGCACCAGCCGTCCGCATAGCAGTAGTAGCCTTCCTGGGCTTCGTTGTACTTGGGCGGCGGCAGGATCCCGATGTCCACTTCGGATTCCCGCATGGTTTCGATGTGTTTCAGCACTTCCGGCGCAAACAGTGCCAGATTTTCCATGAACCGGGGAATGTTGTCCGGCTCGGAACCGTTGATGGTGGTGTCGTTGGTCATGTTGATGGTGGGGCTGTTCGCAATGGTTTCGGAAATGCCCATCAGAATTTCGATGGCTTCCGCTGTGTCACAGGCGAAATAGGGCATATCGTCCGCATCCTTGTCGGTCAGCTTGCCGCCGGCCGCAAAATACAGGATCCCGCCCAGGGTGGGCTGTACCATGGTACCGTAGCGGTCCACATCCGGATCCATTTCTCCGTCACCGTTCAGGTCAGCGGCGGCGGCTTCGTTCATGCCCATGTAGGTGTCCAGCGTCCACTTGCCCTCCCGCACCAGTGCGTAGGGATTTTCCAGCCCCACATCTTCCACGATGTCCTTGTTGAAGAAGAACACACGGGTGGCCTTGTTGTCAATGATGAAAATATCCCCGGTGGCGTAATACAGCTTTCCGCCCAGAGAGAGGGAATCGTTGGTCATGTCGGACCACCACCGCTGTTCCAGGTCAATGTATTCCACATTGTGCAGGTCGTGGAGCATACCGCCCACCGCAACGGCACCGGCATCGTATACGTCGCTGACAATGGCGCAGTAGGCATCGTCTCCGGCGGTGATGAACTTCTTGAGCTGGTTTACCACCGTAGTCTCGCCGCTTTCCACCACATCCAGAGACAGATTGTAGGTTTCTTCCATGTACAGGGTACGGGCATACACCGCATCGTTGATCTGTTCGCCAACGGCTTCCTTGGCAAGAATATCCGTGGCAGACCAGGCACCCTCGTAGATCCGTCCGAAGAAGGTGAAGGTCTCTCCTTCAAAGTCTCTTTCGGGCAGGTCTGCTTTCACATATACCGGCTCGGTTTCTTCCGGTACGGTATCAGCAGCGGCTGTATCCGTGGATGTTTCTGTGCTTCCGGCATCTCCGCAGGCAGCCATGGTACTTCCCGCCATCAAAAGGGCAAGAAGCAGAGCAAGCATTTTCTTTGTCATGACGCATATTCCTTTCGTTTGTAGGGAGTATAGTTTCAGTATAACAGATATTTCTCCGCTTGGCAAGTGGAAAACGGGATTTTCCTCCCCATTCCTCCGACAAAAAAGATTCTTCCTCTTGCACGGATCCGGAAAATATGATATACTCATAAAAGTACAGAATCTGCAAAAGTAAGGAGAATCCAAAGTGAACGCTTCCAATGGAAACATGGCGGAATATACCGTCGAAAGAAAAGCAACCGGAAAATATCTGAAATACAAAATCGCCTGTCTGGCTTTGTATGCCGCCATCGTGCTGGGTTATCTCTGCACAACCGTTGCCCTAAGCACCTACGGCGTATGGGTAGCCGTGGTCATCATCCCCTTCGTGCCTCTGTTCATCATGCTGCTCCGGCACTATGTATGGAACCGTTATGTGAACGTGGAATACAAATACGAAATCATTTCCGCCTATATTAACTTCTACGAAGTCTACGGCAAACAGCGGGAAAACAAGATCTATGAACGGCTCATCAGTGAATTTGACCTGATCGCCCCCATGACTGACGAATTCCGGGACAAGTACGAGAACGCCGACATCGTGAGAGACTTCCGGGGCAGTGCCGATTCTCCCGACGCCTACTTCATGATGGCCATGGAAGAAGACGGCAAAAAGTCCGTTGTGTTCTTCGAAGCTGCCGAAAAGACCCTGAAAGCACTGAAATACTACAACTCCCAGAATCTGGTAGCCACCAGGCAGACAACCCGGTAATGATTTACCGGTAAAGATCCCAGGTGAGCGCAACCGGTAATGCCGTTGGAAAACCCGTTTCAAAAACCGCATAATCGACACTGCCTCCTGCATACAGTAGGGTACTACTTGCCGCAGGAGGTTCCCTTTATGGAACGGATCTCGCACCTGCTCTGCCGCCTTGTTCTGTTATTCCTGCTGCTTCCGGTGCTGTTTCCCGGATGCAGTGCCCCGGACACCCCAGCGTATGATCCCGCCGCTTTTTCCTGCATTCTTGCGGTGGACAGCGTCAGTACCGGGGAGGAGGGACGGTTTACGGCGGTCTATGTCCGGGAAAACGAAAAAACCACACTGACCCTGACCGCCCCGGAGCGGCTGGCGGGGATTTTCTTCACCTTTGCCGGAGAGGGCTGCGTCATGACGGTATCCGACACCGCCATCCCCCTGAGCGAAAACACCGCCGCCTCCCTGCGTTCCCTGACAGCGCTTCTGGCATACACCCCGGAGGAAGCGGAAGAAACACGCCGTGAGGGGGAAAACACCGTCTTTCTCTTCTCGGAGGGACAGCTGACCGTAAACGCTGAAGGATTTCCAGTGCTTGTGGAATGCACCGGACGGCGGGCACAGGTGCTTCCCGCAGATACCGGCGGATCAAAATGAAAATAAGAAAGTTCGTGAAAAAGCCATGCATGAAAACATCCGAATCAAAAATACAGCATACATCTCCTGCGGTGCACTGACAAAAAACTACCGTACCATTGAAGCTATCCTACGGGAAAACACCCCCGGCGGGAATGTACCCCGGATCATTGCCACCGTTAAGGCGGACGGCTACGGACACGGGGTGGATACCGTTACCCGTGTACTGGGGGACGCCGGATGCGATTTCTTTGCCGTGTCCTCCGAAGCGGAAGCACTGGAAGTCCGTGCACTGGAAGCGGGCAGAGGCAGACATCCCCGGATCCTGATTCTCGGGTACACGTTTCCGGAAAACGCCCCCGTTCTGGCAGGAGCCGGTATCGAATGCGCCGCTGTTTCCCCGGAGCACGCACGGGCACTGGCAGAAGGTACTGATGTACCCCTGACCATACACATCAAGCTGGACACCGGGATGCACCGGGTGGGTTTTTCCTGCGATACGGAAGAACGTGCGGCAATAACCGTGGAGGCAATCTGTGCCATAGCGGCGGATCCCCGGCTTCACCTGGGTGGGATCTTCACCCATTTCGCCTGCTGTGACGATGAAATGCTGGACGGTCTTACGCCTGTACCGGAGGGAAAGCTGACGGAGATCCAGTATGCACGGTACTGCCGTGTGCTGGATGCCCTGGAAGCAAGAGGGATCGATCCGGGACTGCGCCATGCTTCCAACAGTGCGGCAATTCTCGGTTTTCCTGCCGCCCGTCTGGATGCGGTCCGTGCCGGGATCATCCTGTACGGTCTTACCCCCGACAGCCGCCCCTGGGATGACGACAGCTTCCGCCCGGTGATGACCCTGGAAACCACCGTGGCACACATCCAGACCCTGCTGCCCGGCGAACACGTCAGCTACGGTGCCAAATATACTGCCGGTACTCCCCGCACCATTGCGACCCTTCCCATCGGTTATGCGGACGGCTGGATCCGTGCCTACTCCGGTGCCATGGTACGTATCGGCGGGCACGACTGTCCCATTGTGGGGCGGATCTGCATGGATCAGTGCATGGCGGACATTACGGGATACGAAGACGACATTCACACGGGGGATACGGTGCTCCTGTTCGGCGGGGACTGCGGGGAACGGATCAGCGCTCTTGCCGGTCTGGCAGATACCATTGTGTATGAGTGTACCTGTCAGGTAAGCAGACGGGTAGTGCGCCGGGAGACGCTCTGAGAGAAAGAAACCTGAAAAATCTCCTTGACAACCCCATCGGAAATCGTTATAATAATAAGCACCGTAAAAGAATGATCTGAAAAGGAGGTGCTTTCCTGAATGAAATATGTGTGCATCATCTGCGGGTATGCCTACAGTGAGAAAAAAGGCGATCCGGACAACGGCATCGAACCCGGAACCCGGTTTGAAGACCTTCCCGATGATTTTGTCTGCCCGGAATGCGGGGTACCCAAGGAAGAGTTTGAAGAAGAAACACTGGACGAAGACTGATTTACCCTCCCCATCCCGGGGCAGGGATACGGCGGGCTGCAGCGGCCTGCCTTTTCTTTTTGTCTTCTTTATTGTTGCGTTTTGTTTTATGGTGTGGTATACTTTTTTTGTAAGTTCTTATTTCCGAAGTTTTTTCCGGTCTGTCTATGTTTTATTCTGGTTTTTGCCTGGGTTCCCTCGCAGGGGTGCAGGATACGTTGCGGCAGCGGAAATCATACTGCATACCGCTTGGTAGTTGAGCGAACATATTGTATGCGCTTCTTCGGGTGCAAAGCATTTGTTGGGCTTCTGATGAACAGGGTGGGTTAATAGGTGCGTACCGTATACAGATCATCAAACGTCCCAAACCGCAGCAGTTGCATAAATTCCTTACGATAGAAATACCAACCACTATACAGAATCAACCCAAAGGAGGCTGTCATGCTGCATTATATCACCGGACGTCCGGGCAGTGGAAAATCCGAGACGATTCTGCGGGAGCTGGAGAAGGCTCTTGCGGCTGGCGGAAATGTGCTTCTGCTGGTGCCGGAACAGCAGGCTGTGCTGTGGGAAACCCGGCTGGCGGAAACGCTTCCCCTTTCCTGTCAGCTGCGGCTGGAAGTTACCAACTTCACCCGGCTGACCAATACGGTTTTCCGGCAGTACGGCGGTCTGGCAAAACCGAAGATCGACGACGGCGGCAGAACCCTGGTGCTGTGGCGTGCCATGCTGTCCGTTTGGGATA
>JAFZET010000425.1 GCA_017560565.1 Clostridia bacterium
CTTTCCCCGCCTCTTTCTCAATCCGGGAAAGACAGGCAGAACGATCCCGGGTACAGATAGTAATAAAATACATTCCATCCCGGTCATACACATCCGATTTCAGCCTTGGATGCTTCCTTTGCGGAAAAGGATTCTCCATACATTCTCCCCAATCAATTCAATCGAAGAACTGTAGGGCGGGATGCCCACATCCCGCCGTCGTACATCCTGCAGGCGTTCTGTTCTGTCGTTATCACTGACGGTTTATCCTTCCCACAGGTATATCCAAACGTACTATTTTTACCGGATAAGGGGCGTTACCCTTGTCTGCTCGTTGGCTTGCGGTGTTTTTTACCGGATTCAATGCAGAAAACCAAATTTTCAGACGGCGGGATGTGGGCATCCCGCCCTACGTTTTTGGCGTTTATTTATCCTTTTGCAATATTATTCTTCCGCAGATGCCTCTTCCGCCGACGCATCTGTCACATCCGCCGTTTCGGTATCCGGTATATCCGCCCCAGCGTCTTCCGCCTCGTCAAACTCCTTTTCCTCTTCCTTTTCGGTCACGGCAAAGTTGGCGATCACAGCGTCTCCCGTCCGCATTACGATAACCCCGGATGCACTTCTGCCCATGATGGAAATGCCGTCTGCGGGGGTACGGATCATGGTGCCGTCGTCGGTGATCATCAGAATATCCTCGTCCCCGCCGACCATGGCGATGTTTACCAGCTTACCGGTCTTTTCCGTCAGGTTGTGGGCGATCATACCCATGCCGCCTCTGCCCTTGGTGCCGTAAGCCGCCGCATCCGTCCGCTTGCCGTAGCCCTTTTCGGTAATGGTCAGCAGATGGTGGGTCGCCATCCATTCTTCGTCGTCCGGCACAATGCAGGCACCGACCACTATATCGCCCTCACGGAGCTGGATGCCGCGCACGCCGCGTGCCGTACGACCCATTTCACGTACCGTATCGGAACGGAACCGGATGGCCTGTCCCTCTCTGGTGGCGATCATGATATCCGTGGGTGCCCAGGTGTGTGCCACAAAGACCAGCTCGTCCCCTTCGTCCAGGGAAAGGGCAATCTTGCCGCCCCGCCGCTGCATGACAAATTCCGACAGAGCCGTGCGCTTGATGGTACCGAACCGTGTCACCATCACCAGATGCTGACCGCCCAGATCCGCTTCGCCGTCCAGTCCCTTCACCGACAGCATGGCAGTGATCTTTTCTCCTTCTTCCAGTTCCAGCAGGTTGGCCACATGGCTGCCCTTGGCGGTTCTGCCCGCTTCGGGAACCCGGTATGCCTTCATGGCCTGGCACTTGCCGCTGGTGGTGAAGAACAGCAGGTAGCTGTGGGAGTCCGCCACCACCACCCGTTCAATATAGTCCTCTTCCTTGGTGGACATACCGATCACGCCCTTGCCGCCTCTGCGCTGTGCGGAGTAGGTATCGGAGGGCTGACGCTTGATGTAGCCGCCGTGGGTCAGGGTGATGACCGCATTGTGCCGCTCGATCAGGTCTTCCAGAATGATCTCGTTTTCCGCTTCGGAAATGGTGGTTCTTCTGGGATCGGCGAACTTTTCCTTGATCTCGGTCATTTCCTCCCGGATGATCTGCCGGATCTTTTCCGGGTCTGCCAGAATGGCTCTGTAGCCGGCGATGGCTTCCCGCAGCTCGGCAAGGCGTGTCTCCACCTTCTGCCGTTCCATACCGGACAGACGCCCCAGGGTCATATTCACAATAGCCTGCGCCTGTTCTTCGGAAAGCGCAAACCGTACCCGGAGATTCTCTCTTGCCGCCCCGGTATCGGGAGAGGAGCGGATGATGGAGATCACTTCGTCAATATGGTCGATGGCAATCTTGTAGCCTTCGTTCAGATGTTCTTCCTTCAGTGTCTTGGCAAGATCATAGTTCACCCGTCCGGTGATTACAGCGATCTGGTGATCCAGATACA
>JAFZET010000426.1 GCA_017560565.1 Clostridia bacterium
AAAGATCATCCGCGTACCCTGCTCCTGCCGAGTAAATCCGCTGTTCATCATGCGCGCTTTCGAGCGCGGCGCTGACGGCGTCATCCTGTGCGGCTGCCATCCGGGCGACTGCCACTATACATCGGGCAACTACTTCACCAGACGCCGTATGTCCCTGCTCTTCTCCATGCTGGACTATCTGGGCATTGAAAGAGAAAGAACCCGTGTGGAATGGGTATCCGCTGCGGAAGGTGCCAAGTTTGCCGCTACCATGAACGATTTCGTGGCACAGGTGACGGCACTGGGCGAAAACAAGAGACTGGAGGATCTGAGATGCAAACAGTAACAAGAGATCTTCTTCTGACAAAAGCAGCCGAACTGCTGGATAACGGTACCGTGAATCGGGTATACGGCTGGCAGAAGGGCGAGTTTGACTACGACGTGACCCCCGCTCTCTTTACAACGAAAGAAGAACTGGAAAAGAATTTTATCTATAACGATTTCTGCGGCGCCAACTTCTCCCTGTATCTGGTGAAGGAAGCTGTGAAGGAAGGCAAGGTGCTGGTGTTCCTGAAGCCCTGCGATACGTACTCCTTCAACCAGCTGCTGACCGAGCATCGGTTCGACCGTGAAAAGGTGTACGCCGTGGGCATCCCCTGCGATGGTATGGCCGACATCCGCCTGATCGAAGAAACCGTAGGTGAAGGGATCACCGGCGTGGAAACCGATGGGGACGAACTGGTTGTACATACCCTGTATGAGGGAGATGTGAAGCTGAGCAGAGCGGACTATCTTGCCGAAAGATGCAGGGTCTGCAAGTCCAAGAAGCACGTGGCTTATGATGAGCTGATCGGCGAAGACGGCGATGTGATCGACTCCGCAAGATTCGATGAAGTGGCAAAAATTGAAGCCATGACCCCCGACGAACGGTTTGCTTTCTGGCAGGATCAGCTGTCCAGATGCATCCGCTGCAACGCCTGCCGTGACGTATGCCCTGCCTGCACCTGCGAAAAGTGCGTGTTCGGCAACCCCAAGTCCGGTGTGGAAAACAAGGCGGTCTCCGACAGCTTTGAAGAAAAGATGTTCCATATCATCCGTGCGTTCCACGTGGCGGGCAGATGCACCGACTGCGGCGAATGCTCCAGAGTATGTCCCCAGCACATCCCGCTGCATCTGCTGAACCGGAAATTCATCAAGGACATCAATGCGTTCTACGGTGAATATCAGGCAGGCGAAACTGTGGGCAGCCGTGCGCCTCTGGTGGACTACACCGAAGGGGACATGGAACCCGGTGAAGCGGTGGAATCTGTAGGAGGTGGCAAAGATGCGTAAATGTGCTCTTGCGAACAAGAATGCCCTCCTTGCCGCCATGGCAAAGACCGCAAAGCTGTATGTGCCCACGGATGGTGCGGATGAAAAGTCCCGGGATGTCAATTCCCGACTTGCCGGCGCGTACTATGCCGAATGGAAAGACGGAGCCGAGCTGTCGAAGAAGCTGAACACCACCCGGAGCCCCAAGGACTTCTTCTTCCCCCAGACGGAAAACATGATGACCTTCAAGATGACCGGCAAGAAGCTGGAAATCTTTGATACCAGAAGAGAACACGAAAACTTCATCCTGTTCGGTGTAAAGGCCTGCGATGTGCGCAGCTTTACCGTACTGGACAACGTGTTCCTGACCGATCCGGTGGACAGCTACTACGCTAACCGCCGTGCCCACGGAACCATCGTGTCCATGGCATGCACCAAGCCTGCCGGAACCTGCTTCTGCCGTACCTTCGGCATTGACGCAGCCGATCCGGAAGGGGATGTGGTATGCTGGGAAGACGCCGAATGGATCTACCTGACTGCCAAAACCGAAAAGGGCGAAAAGCTGATGGCTGCTCTGGCGGATGTGACTGAAGAATGTGCTGACGATGCAGCGGATGCTGTAAAGACTCTGGTAAACGAACGGCTGGATAAGCTGCCTCTGGCGGATCTGAAATCCGATGCATTTGGCGGCGGCAAGACTGATACCTTCTTCAACGATCCCGCATGGAACGAGCTTTCCGAAGCCTGCCTTGGCTGCGGCACCTGCACCTTTGTATGCCCCACCTGCCAGTGCTACGATATCAAGGACTTCAACACCGGACGGGAAGTGATCCGGTTCCGGTGCTGGGACTCCTGTATGTACTCCGATTTTACCATGATGGCCCACGGCACCAACCGCCCCAATCATGTACAGCGGTTCCGTCAGCGGTTCATGCACAAGCTGGTGTACTATCCGGAAAATAACGGGGGGCTCTTCAGCTGCGTAGGCTGCGGCAGATGCCTGTCCCGGTGCCCCATCTCCATGAACATCGTCAAGGTTATGAAGAAGCTGGGAGGGAACAAAAATGCTGAGTGAATTCAAGATGCCCAAAGAAGCTCTCATCCCGGTGATCGGGGAAGTGACGGACATCCGGATCGATACCCCGGACGTAAAGACCTTCCGTGTGGTGACCCCGGACGGGAAGAAGGCTTTTGACCATATGCCCGGTCAGTGCGCCATGCTGTCCGTTCCCGGTGTAGGCGAAGCGATGTTCTCCATCACCTCCTCTCCCACCAACACGGAATACATGGAATTTTCCATCAAGAAGTGCGGCTGCGTCACCGACTGGCTTCATCAGATGGAAGTGGGTCAGCAGATCACCATCCGCGGTCCCTACGGCAATGCATTCCCCGTGGACACCGCATTCGCCGGGAAGGATATGCTGTTCATTGCGGGCGGTATCGGACTTGCACCCCTTCGTTCCGTGATCAACTACTGCCGCCACTACCGTGACCGTTACGGCAAGATCGATATCGTATACGGTTCCAGAAGCCGTGCGGATCTGGTGGACTACAACGAAATCCTCACCGAATGGATGACCGACGACGGGATCAATGTCCACCTGACCATCGACAGAGAAGAAGAAGGCTGGGACGGTCACGTTGGTTTCGTACCCAACTATGTAAAGGAACTGGGCTTCTCCACCGACAAAACCGCCATCCTCTGCGGTCCTCCGATCATGATCAAGTTCACTCTGGCGGGACTGCAGGAACTGGGCTTTGCCAAGGAGCAGGTGTACACCACTCTGGAACTGCGCATGAAGTGCGGTATCGGCAAATGCGGTCGCTGTAATGTGGGTTCCAAGTATGTCTGCAAGGACGGTCCCGTGTTCCGGTGTGACGAAATCGACGAGCTGCCGGACGAATATTGATAGAGAAGTCGGAAATATATGGATGATGATCTGATAAATTGGTGACAGGTGACAACCGTCTAAAACCGTAGGGCGGGATGCCCTCATCCCGCCGCAGATTTGGTATTCACTATTTCAGTTAGACAACACAAACGTCTTGGGAATACCGGATTGTATGATAACCGAGAGAACAAGCCAATCGAAAACCGTCTCACGGCGGGATGTGGGCATCCCGCCCTACTACAAACCGGTTGACAGATCCTACGGTAATCCCATCATCATCCCCAAAAAGAGACAAAACGAAAGGAAAACTCCATTATGGAAAACATGGTAAATATATTCCTGTTCGGTAAGAAATACAGCGTGCCGGAAAACCTGACCATCATGCGTGCCATGGAATATGCCGGGTATCAGCTGGTCAGAGGCTGCGGCTGCCGGAATGGGTTCTGCGGTGCCTGCGCAACCATCTACCGCATCAAGGGCGATCGGGAACTGAAGGTTTGCCTTGCCTGCCAGACCAAGGTGGAAGAAGGGATGTACATCGCAACCCTGCCGTTCTTCCCGCTGGTAAAGCAGGTGTTCGATATCGAAAAGGTGAAGCCCACCGATATGGTGATGATGCAGCTGTACCCTGAAATCTACGCCTGCATCGGCTGCAACGCCTGCACCAAGTCCTGTACCCAGGGTCTGAACGTGATGCAGTACATTGCCTACGCCCAGAGAGGGGACTTTGAAGCCTGCGCGGAAGAATCCTTCGACTGCGTCATGTGCGGCGTATGCTCCTCCAGATGCCCCGCCGGGATCTCCCATCCCCAGGTAGCAATGCTGGCCCGCCGTCTCAATGGTAAGTATCTGGCTCCCGAAACCGGTCATCTGAACGACAGAGTCAAGGAAATCAAAGACGGTACCTTCGAGGAACTGCTGCAGAATCTGATGCAGAAGCCCATCGACGAAATGAAGGAACTTTACAACAACAGAGAAATCGAAAAATAAGGACAGGAGGTAAGTAAATACGGATTGACTGACTGTACTTTGTAATCGGAAACAGTCGTTTATGGAACTAAAGATATGCAATCGGAAACCAGCTACGGTGAGCAGGGTCGGGTCCCTGCGAACTCGCTCCACTATTTCTCAGGAGTTGTAGTTCTCAGAGCCTGTGCAGATGGAATTGCAGAAACTATATCCAGTGGAAACCCTGTTTAAAGTTTTTTGCCAAGCTTTTTTCAAAAAAGCGTCCCGTTTCCCCTATACAAACAGTTTGTCCAATCAATATTTACAAAAGAAGTATGTACGCTGAACAGTTTCAGAAGTCTCTGAAGGCAGTGGAAGAAGCAAGAGAAGCGAATATTGCTTACGAACCTGCCCGTATGACCGCAAAAGAAAAAGAAGACCTGCTGGCCGCATATCACCCGGACTATAAGCAGGACGAATTTGAAGTGCTGCAGATCGGTCCCAATAAGGGCGACAAGGTGCCGAAGGAACTGGCCGAAATGCTGCAGGCCCACAGCCGGATCACCTCCGGCGAAGTGGATCTGACCAACCCCACCTATGACGTGGACGTGCTGATCATCGGCGGCGGCGGCGCAGGTACCTCTGCAGCCATCGAAGCCCACGAAGCCGGTGCCAATGTTATGATCGTCACCAAGCTGCGTATGGGCGACGCCAATACCATGATGGCAGAAGGCGGCATCCAGGCGGCTGACAAGCCCAATGACAGCCCCGCCATCCACTACATTGACGCATTCGGCGGCGGTCACTATGCAGCCAAGCCCGAACTGCTGTACAAGCTGGTAAACGACGCCCCCGAAGCCATCCAGTGGCTGAACAAGCTGGGCGTGGAATTTGACAAGATGCCCGACGGCACCATGGTTACCACCCACGGCGGCGGTACCTCCCGTAAGAGAATGCACGCCTGTAAGGACTACTCCGGTGCGGAAATCATGCGTACCCTCCGGGACGAAGTGCTGAACCGCCAGATCCCCGTGGTGGACTTCACCTCCGCCATCGAGCTGATTCTGGACGAGAACGGCAAGGCAGCAGGTGCGGTTCTGCTGAACATGGAAACAGGGGATTTGATGGTGGCAAAGGCAAAGACCGTCATCATCGCAACCGGCGGCGCTGGTCGTATGCACTACCAGGGCTTCCCCACCTCCAACCACTACGGTGCTACCGCTGACGGTCTGGTACTGGGCTACAGAGCCGGTGCCAAGCTGCTGTATGCGGAAACCCTCCAGTACCATCCCACCGGTGCTGCGTTCCCGGAACAGATCTTCGGTGCGCTGGTAACCGAAAAGGTACGTTCCCTGGGCGCCAAGCTGGTGAACCGGGAAGGCAAGGTCTTCATGCATCCCCTGGAAACCCGTGATGTATCCGCCGCTTCCATCATCCGGGAATGCACTACCCGTGAAAACGGCGTGGACACCGGTGCGGGTCTGGGCGTATGGCTGGACACTCCCATGATCGAAAAGATCGGCGGCGAAGGCACCATTGAAAAGAGAATCCCCGCCATGATGCGTATGTTCGGCAAGTACGGCATCGACATCCGTAAGGAACCCATTCTGGTGTACCCCACCCTGCATTACCAGAACGGCGGTCTGGACATTGCCCAGAACGGCATGACCACCCAGGTGGAAAACCTGTACGTGGCAGGCGAAGCCGTCGGCGGTATCCACGGCAGAAACAGACTGATGGGCAACTCCCTGCTGGATATCATCGTATTCGGTCGGAACGCCGGTCAGAACGCTGCTGCCAAGGCAAAGGAAACCACAGTCGGCGCACTGACTCTGTCCCACATCGACGCATTCGATAAGGAAAGAGCGGAAGCCGGTATCGAAACCGACGCCATCTCCCCCAAGCTGCTGCCTGACTACAGACGCAGCGTGACCGAACTGGACAAGTAATTTACAACAAGAGGTAAGTAAGACATGAATCTTTTCGGCGGATTTATTTCCGTAACCGGTATCTCTTTCCTGATGTTCTGCATCTTCGGGATCCTGTTCGCAGGCTATGCCCTGGGCAGAATCACCATCAAAGGGGTTTCTCTGGGGGATGCCGGCGTATTTGTGGTGGCACTGCTGTTCGGTGCTCTGCTGATCGGTCCTCTGGAAGCCCAGATGGTCATCAAAGGGGAAACCGAAACGGTGAATTTCCTGGAAAAAGCACTGGAAGTGGTGGAACAGCTGGGTCTGATCCTGTTTGTAACTTCCGTTGGCTTTATCGCAGGCCCCAAGTTCTTCGGCAATATGAAGAAGAATTTCAAGTCCTATGTTCTGCTGGGTCTGGTCATCATCCTGGCCGGCGGCATTTCCGCCGTGATCTGCATCTGCATGGGCAAGGTGATCGGCTACGGCTCCACCATTGAGACCTCTGCCGGCTTCACCGCTATGATCGTTGGTCTGCTCTCCGGCTCCCTGACCTCCACGCCCGCATTCTCTGCAGCCAAGGCAACCGTTGACCCCTCCCTGACCAGTCTGGTTTCCGTAGGGCACGGGATCGCCTACATCTTCGGCGTTATCGGCGTGGTACTGTTCGTACAGCTGGTTCCCAAGGTGATGAAGGCTGACATGGATCTGGAACGTGCCAAGCTGGTCATCAAAGAAGAAAAAGCCGAAGGCAAGAAATCCTTCACCGGCACGCTTCTCAAGCTGGACCCCCATGGTTTCGGTGTGTTTGCGCTGGCGGCTGTGCTGGGCAACTTTGTGGGCAAGATCAAGATCCCCCTGTCCGCTGACGGTCTTTCCGGCACCTGCTTCTCCCTGACCACCACCGGCGGCTGTCTGCTGGTTGCGCTGGTTCTGGGTCACTTCAGAAGAATCGGCAAGCTGGATATGATGCCCGATCAGCATACCCTGAAGCTGTTCCGTGAACTGGGTCTGGTACTGTTCCTGGTAGGGGCAGGTATCCCCGGCGGCGCAGATTTCGTGGCCAACTTCGACATCATGTACTTCGTGTACGGCGTGTTTATGACCATATTCCCCATGTTCATCGGCTTCTTCTTCGCCAAGTATGTGCTGAAGCTGAGCCTGCTGAACAACCTGGGTTCCATCACCGGCGGTATGACCTCCACGCCCGCTCTGGGTACCCTGATCGGTGTATCCAAGACGGAAGATGTGGCTGCCGCATACGCCGCTACCTATCCCATCGCACTGATCGCCGTGGTGCTGGTTTCCCAGTTCCTCATCATTCTGTTCCCGTAATCGCATAAAGCCTCACAGGGTGACTGCAGAAATGCAGCTGCCCTGTTTTTGCAAATAAACAGAGAAAAGGCGCCCGCCATAAACGGGAGTGTTCATATAATCGAGTGCTTTCGGACAAATCATCCTATGCATCTCAGATGGAGGTTCTTTGTGACAAAACTGAGTATAGCTTCAAATCGACAGGCGAATGTATCTATTGTATTGATGGAAACAGAAAATGTTTCGATGCAGATTGCTGCAAAGGAACTTGCTCATTTTCTGAAACGCATTACCGATGCGGATTTCGCCGTTTCCGGGAATTGTGATGGTGCGGCTATCCGGCTTGCCGTTGATCAGACGCTTGCGGAAGAGGCTTATCGTATCGTTTGCAGCGAAAGTGGCTTGAAAATCAGCGGCGGCAGCGATCGTGGTCTGCATTATGGAGTATACGGATTTCTGGAAGATGTTTTGGGTGTTCGGTTTTATACCCACGATGTAACGAAAGCGCCAAAGTGCCGGGAATTGATGCTGGATGAGATGGATATTACGGATGCTCCGGCATTTGAATACCGGTATTGTGATTACGGTATGCCATCCGAATGGCGTATCCGGAACCGTATGAACGCCGGTATCTCCGGGATCCATGGCGGAAGCAAGACATATGCGCTGTTTGTGCATTCGTTCTATACGCTTGTACCGCCGGAACAGTATTTCGGTACCCATCCCGAATATTTTTCCATGGTAGACGGCAAGCGGGTACATCACCGTTCTCAGCTCTGCCTGACCAATCCGAAAGTTATTGAGATTGCCACGGAGAGGGTCAAACAATATCTCCGGCAAAATCCGGATGCGGAACTGATTTCTGTATCCCAGAATGACTGCTATAATCCTTGCCAATGTCCTGAATGTACCAGAATCGATACGGAAAACGGCAGTCACTCCGGTTCTCTGCTGTACTTTGTGAATGCAGTTGCGGCAGGTATTGAAAAAGAGTTTCCGCACGTGATTGTCGATACACTGGCGTACCAGTATACCCGCAAACCGCCAAAAGTGATCAAGCCCCGGCACAATGTCTGTGTCAGACTTTGCAGTATCGAATGCTGTTTCGGGCATCCTATGGCATCCTGTCATCATGTAGCCAGCTTCGGAAAGATCGCCAAAACCTCCGACAGTACCTTTCAGGAGGATCTGATCGGTTGGGGAAAGATATGTAACCGTGTTTATATTTGGGACTACACCACCAACTACGCACATTATTGGCTGCCGTTCCCCAATTTCCATGTGATCGGTCCCAATATGCGTTTCTTTGCAGAAAACAATGTAAAAGGTGTATTTGAGGAAGGAAATATACATGGCGTCAGTCCGGACATGACGGAAATGCGAACCTGGCTCTTAGCCAAACTCATGTGGAATCCTGATTTTGATGTGGAACAGGGTATTTTTGAGTTCACGGAAACGGTTTACGGCTCTGCCGCCGGGGAGATACGGGCATATATCAAGCTTCTTGAAACCCGTGTAACCGAAGGAAATATCCATTTCGGCATCTATGAATTCCCCTTTATCGGGTATCTGGACGAGGAAACGCTCACCAAAGCACAGGCACTGCTTACCGCTGCACAGACAAAACAACTCACGCTCTCCCAACGGGTCTATGTGGAAAAGGCTGCGCTTTGTGTGGAATATGCTGTTGTGGCTCAAAATGTATTGATGGGCAATAAAGACCTTGACCGTGTGGATGCGATGCTGGAGAAGGCACGCACACTGGGTATCAATCGTGTTAGTGAATGGCTGGATTGGGATGCCTTCAAACGGGTATTCCTGGATTGGGATCCGACAAAATCCATCGTTGAAAATCTTGCGGGTATCGCTTCCTTTGCAGATATTACACCGCTTCTTGATGTTGAAAATGTCATCAATGTATCATAAGCGGAGAGAATGCAGTCTTATTCTGAAAATGGTAAGTATTGAAAAATCCGACCTGTGATCGTAACCATAGGTCGGATTGACTGTTTTATGAAGCTCCCACTAAAGACAGAGGGGCAAAAAATGCTCAGAGGGTTTCGATCCAGATGTTGCGGAAGGAAACGGGGTTGCCGTGATCCTGGAGCATCAGAGGACCTTCGGCGACTACCTTGTTATAAACGCCGCCGGGGGTGTTGTGGGGCAGGATCTGGTTGTTGTGGATTACCTGACCGTTCTGCAGAATCGTTACAATCGCAGGTTCCACAACCTTGTCACCGTCCATGCGTGCGGCACGGAGGTAGATGTCGTAGGTCTGCCATTCCAGCGGAGGCTTGCAGGCATTCACACGGGGTGCGCAGATGCTGTAGATCCCGCCGCAGTCGTTGTCCAGAGGCGGTTCAATGCCGTAGGAATCCAGTACCTGCAGTTCGTAGCAGCCCTGAATGTACACGCCGCTGTTGCCCTTCCACTGACCGGTGGCTTCCGGCATATCCGGTTCCATCCATTCCACATGAATGTGGGCGTCGCCATACACTGCTTTGGATACGATATCGTGGTGGGTCACGGTCATGATGCCGTCTTTTACTTCCCATTCTGCCGGACTGCCGTCACGCTTGGTGAAGCCGGACAGGTCGGTACCGTCAAAAAGAATGATCTTTGCCATAGCTGTATCTCCTTATGGTTGTATAATCCGTTTATTCGCTCAGTGCCGCCAGCAGTTCCCGTCTTACGGAACGGAATGCCGCCGGATCGTATTCCACATCCCGGAAGGAACGGAATACTCTGCCGCAGAGCTCGTCTGCCTTTGCCTTGTCTTTTTCTGCCAGTGTACGGAGCATTTCATATTCTTCTGCACTTTCTCTCTGGGCTTCTCCGCGGGCAGACAGCCACGGACCATCCTCACCGGGGTAGAGAAGGTGGGTGTCACCGGAGGGCAGGTAGCATACCGAGTCCGTGTTGTGGTGTTCGGGGCAGTTCAGACGGAAGGGATCCTGACCGGGCTGGTAGTGTACCGCCGCCCAGTGGAGGTAACCGGTTAGGTTGTATTTGTAGTTGCCCCAGAACAGGTACCGGGTTGCCAGCAGCGGGTAGTCCATGAACCGGTTGATGTACTCGCCGTACCGGGGACCGCAGCAGACATAGTGCCAGATCTCGTCCCCGCTCTGCCGGAGGGTTTCCATTTCTTTCTGATGCCGGTCATATTCTGCGTTCAGGGGTACCCAAATGTCCAGCGCGCCGTGGAGATTGCCGTAGGACATGGCGTCGATCAGGCGGATGTCCGGCACAATTTTCCGCACCAGACCGCAAAGTGCACGGAATTCGGTACAGTTGGCATCATTGGGTTCATCTGCGATACCCATCACAAATTTGTCCAGCCAGCCGTTTCTCTCCAGCATATCGTGCAGGGCAGGGAGATACTGGGTCAGATAGCAGTATCCTTCGTAGCTCATGGACGGAATTTTGCCGTTGACCAGAATGGTGGATGCCGACCAGCTCTGCCGCCAGCCAACGGAGGGACCGTTAAAGTATTTCATACCCTGAGCAAACTGCCGCCGCATGGTGGCTTCCATGGCGGAGAAATCAAATTCGTACCGGTTCTCTCCCACTTCGGTGACCTTCACGCCGCCGGTGTACATCATATTCTGCCGCATCCGGCGCAGAGCCTTGATATAAGCCGCATCCAGTGCATAGAATTCCGCACTGCCGTATTCCACACCGTGATACCGTGCCACAGCTCCGGCGTTGTAGCCCTGGATGATGGTCAGGCTTTCTTCCGGAAGGACAGCTTTGTAAATGGTCAGGGTCATCGGGATGGTCAGAGTGTTTTCCCCGATAACAACGGTGATGGATGCTTTGTATTCCCCGGGGTCTGCGTCAGCCGGAGCACAAACTGCACCGTACAGACCGCCGATGGCCGTGTCAGGCTTTCTGCCGTCGCCCACGCCAACATCCAGTGTGCCGTCAAAGGGGCGGAAGCAGTCGTATACCCTGTAAGGAGCCACCCGTTCCGGGAAGTGCGGCTTGAAGTTTTCCGGCTCCAGACCGTGATTCCGTTCCACGGTGACGGGAACCAGAGTGTACCATTCCACAGGCAGAGGCAGGTCGGTGGAAACGGTCACGCCGCCCATCCGGGGGAAGCCGGTCTTCGCCTGCTCCAGCACAACGGGATCGTTGTATATACTCTCCGGCAGCCAGTTTTCCTTTACATGATCCGCAGTCAGTCCGTCAAACAGGATCTGGAAAGTGGCCATTCCTCCCCGTGGGGCATCCAGTGTGACGGTGGATGCAGCGGTGGGATAGCACATCTGATCCGGGTAGGTAAACTCCGCGGAATCTACAACGATATAACGCATAAGTCAGTCCTCCTTTGATGGGGTTTATTGTTTACGATTTCGGATTTTCCGTAAAATATCTATGGCAACCGCAAAGGCTGCGTATCCGACCGCCAACCCGGCAAACCATGCCAGCCGGAAGGGAAGATACCCGTTCATGGACCAGAGCAGCCACAGCAGTACCGAAGGCAGAGCAGGCAGAATCCAAAATTTCCGGGCGTCCGGTGCGGCTAAGATACCGCAAAACAGGGAAGACAAAGGTACTCCGGCAAACAGCGTAAGCACAAATACCCCTGCACCCAGCCCGTTGCTTGTGGTAGTTCGTGCGACAATGGACGGTATTACAATGAACAGAATCATAACCACGGCGCACAGAATCACCCGGAACCACGGGGATGAAATGAGTTTTTTCATGAGATGTGCCCCCTTCGTTTTTAGAAGAATCAGGATACCAATATGGGAAGCGTCGCCAAAAACGATTTGCACCGTAGGGCGGGATGCCTACATCCCGCCGACGAATGATTTGGTATTCAATCACTCAAAACGGCATAATCTACAGTTTGTTTTTACAAAACCGTATGTTTTGCTTACAGAAATGCGAATTTTGCAAGACATTAGACGGCGGGATGTGGGCATCCCGCCCTACGGTTTTACCTGTTTGGAAATCTGTATTTCCTCCGTTTTATGCGGATTTCCGATATTTACTTCTTACTTCGTATCTCTTACCTCTTACTTACCCAAGCAGCTCCGCCCGCATGAACGCACCGTGTCCGACCAGCGTCCGCTGCAGCAGGGGTACATCCACACTGCGTACATCCGCCGCATCCACAGCCAGTGCCGCCGCCGTACCTGCCGCTTCTCCGGTGATAAAACACCCCGGCATCACCCGGATGGAGGCTTCCATCTGCCTGTCGGTACCCATGCATCGTCCTGCCGTCAGAAGATTGTCAAAGGATACCGGTACCAGACTCCGGTAGGGGATCCCGTAGGATTCACCCGGTTTGTAGCGCATATCTTCATATTCCGCATGGAACCTTTTCATTTCCTCGCTGTCCGTGTTCATGATGTGGATATCCACCGGATAGCAGTACCGTCCGATCTCGTCCTCAAAGTCCGCACGGGCAAAGTAGTCCGCCGCCGACAGCATATACTCGCACAGCGTCCGGCGGGATTCCCGTACCCCCAGCATGGCACCGGTGGAGGTAAGCTGCACGTTTTCACAGCCCTTTACGTATTCCCGGTAGAATCGGCGGTATTCCAGCATGGACGCCCGTCCCCACATCATGGCTTCGGTGAGAGAGGCTTCGTCCAGTGGATCATTTTCAAAAATGT
This sequence comes from Clostridia bacterium, assembly GCA_017560565.1. Taxonomy (GTDB): domain Bacteria; phylum Bacillota; class Clostridia; order Oscillospirales; family CAG-272; genus UMGS1696. The sequence continues at coordinate 12,982 of JAFZET010000426.1, forward strand.
GTCCGATATTCCCCCCCGCGATGCCTCCTTCTCTGGGATTCATGCCGGTGAGATGCCGGTCAGCGTAGGTGAAAACCCCGTCTGCGATGGCTTTCTCCAGAAGTGCCGGAATGTCGTTTTTCCAATAGGCGGATGTATCCAGTCCGCTCCACTGGGAACAGAGGGTGGGCGGCATGGTTTTTCCGTCTTCGTTGCCAAGCTCAAAGGCTCCCCCCGCCAGTGCATTGACCGTACCATCTCCGGTACAGTCGATGAATACCTCAGCCGTTACGGCGTACAGCCCCGTCCGGGAGGTCAGCACCACCCCGTCAATGTGCCCGCCGGAAGTCAGCACATCGCATACAGTAGTGAAAAACAGTACCTTCACCCCGGCATCTACGGCGATTTTATCGTAGGTACGCTTCAGTTCTTCCGCATCGATGGGCGTCCAGTACCGGTCAAGGGGGATATTCTCCGAAACCTGCCGCCGGATCTCCATGCCGATGCCGGAGGACAGCACGTTGACGCCGTCCCCGAAGGTGGCGAATGCCGGAACCAGCCCTGTGGTGCCCACACCGCCCAGTGCCCCGCCGGATTCCACCAGCAGAACAGATCTGCCCATTCTCGCCGCCGCCACAGCCGCAGAAACACCTGCCGCCCCGCCGCCGGCTACCACTATATCCACGTGCATCCGCACGGGAAGTTCTTTTTGATATATCATTCTATATACCCCGCTGATCGGTCATACCGTGTTATTCTTTGGATATACTATACCATATTCCCGTGTGCATTGCAAGGTTTTTGGGTGATATTTTTCATGGAATCCCGCCGGAGACAGTCATTCCACAGCACCGTCCCGGATCCGGAAGACAACATCCGCCCTGTCAGCCAGAGTCATGTCGTGGGTCACCATCACAATGGTCTGGTTGTATTCGTCCCGCATGAGAAAGAGCAGATCCATCAGTTCTCTGGCACGGTCGGAGTCCAGATTGCCCGTAGGTTCATCGGCGAACAGGATCCGGGGACGGTGGATCAATGCTCTGGCCATGGCGACCCGCTGTTGTTCCCCGCCGGACATTTCTGAGGGCAGATGGTGGAGCCGGTCGGACAACTCCAGAATATCCGTCAGCCGCCGGAACCAGTCTTCATCAAAATACGCCCCGCCGTAGATACAGGGGAGCATGATGTTTTCCATGGCAGTCAGCACGGGCAGCAGCTCATAATTCTGGTACACGAAGCCGAAATGCTTTCCCCGGAAGGCGGTCAGCTGTGTCGGTGTCATGGCATACAGATTCTGCTCCCGCTCATCGTCCGTCCGTACCCATACTTCTCCGCCGGAGGGAATGTCCAGTCCTCCCAGAATGTGGAGCAGGGTGGATTTCCCGCTGCCGGAGGGACCGGTGATGGCGGTGAGCCGGGCGTAGGGGAAAGCCAGGGTCAGCCGGTTTACGGCGTACACGTAATTTTCCCCTTGCTTGTAGGTCTTCATCAGATTGTTGGTTTTCAGTACAGAAATCATGAAAATCCTCCTTTCATATCCTGCGGCGCAGATCCTCCAGAATGTTCCGTGCCAGCATTCGCCGTACCGGAATCACCATGGCAAGCTGTCCGATGCCGAAATTCCCGATCTGGAGCAGGGCGGCGGCAAGGGCGGAGAATACCACCCCTTTTGTATATGCAGTTGACAGCAGAAAACGGGATACCGGTGTGCCCGTGAAAATCCAGCCGGAGAGAAGTGCCGGCAGGATAAACAGGATCCCGAACAGGATGCCCATGACGTACAGTCCCTGCAGGGTATCGTAAAACCGGGTCAGCATGGCTTTGCGGCGTACTACTGCATCCGGTGCCCCCCATTGGCGCAGGAGGGCATATTCCCGCCGGTTCTGCCGCAGTTCCCCGAAAGCACCCAGCACCGAAAGGATCAGATAGGCACCGTACAGGTAGACGGCATACAGTGCTTCCATGCCTCCGCCGCCGGTAAACTGCAGAACGATCATGTAACCGCATACCCCCATCAGGAATGCCTGGGTGAAGGCTCCCTTCCGCCGCCGCTTCCGTTCCCGGTGCAGGACGGTTTTTACCATATACCGTACCGGATCGGGAGAGTTCAGTGCTTCCCAGGCGGAAATGCGTACCTCCGGGGTATCGTCTGCTGTGGTGTGTTTCAGAAGATTCCCGGGGACTGCGGTCAGAAGCCGCCGGGCACGAAGCCAGAGAAACAGGCAGGTCAGAAGCAGAATGTACAGAAATACCGTCACCAGATTTCCCACGGGCAGCCCGAAACGGTGTGCGATCCCTCCGGCGGTCAGCAGTTCATGGGTCTGCCGGAGCCAGGGGCGGGCAATGGCAAAGGTGCTGAGCAGGACTGCCGGTGCAGCTGCCGCCAGTGTCAGAAATGCTTCGGTGTACAGAGTGCCGTACAGGGTTTTCATCCCCGCACCGCTGGCTTTCAGAAGACCGTATTCGTGGAGGTGGTCTTCCATATCGTCCAGCAGAATGGTGGATGTTCCCAGTGCCGCCGCCAGAATCACCGGCAGGATCATGAAGAAAAACAGCGGATCGTCCATGTATTCCCGGTTCAGCAGATCCAGCAGGTCGTAGTTGACAAAATCCTGATACCGGATCCGGCGGGATTCCGATCTGTACCGCCGCTGGATGTCGTCAGTATATCTCTCCCGGGGATCCCCGTCATCCGCTGGCCAGTCCAGTGCGGGGAGAAGGGTGTCGATCAGGAGAGCGCAGGCGTAATCGGAGGGAATCGGCGTGGTGAAGTATACATCATACGTGATCTCCCCCTCGGCGGCGGACAGAATGTCTTCGGCTGTCTCCTGTGTCACAAAGGTATAGGGCAGATCGGTGTCGTTGGCGGCGGCAGTCCCCGTAAACCGGAGCGGGCGGGTGACGGACAGCTCTGCCTCTGTTTTTCCGGCATCATGGAAGAAAAAATGGCAGGTCTGTCCCAGCCGGTAGTAGGATTCCTTTGCCGACAGCCATGCAGGCAGCAGAATTTCCCCCGCTTTTGGCATCTGTCCTTCTCCCGCATCCAGTGCATACCATTCGATCACTTCGCCCGTCAGCACTGTTACACCGCAAAGTGCCCTGCGGGATTCGATATCTTCCAGATGGGCATATACCGGAACGGCTGTGTATTCCGCATCCAGTGTAGGTGCCATTTCTGTCAGGGTCAGCATCTGTCCCCTGTCCAGATTCCGGAGAACGGCATAATACCGTCCGGTGTTTCCGGCGGCAATATCCTGCAGCCATGTTCCCTCTGCCAGAAACAGAGACAGGCTCACCAGCGAAAACAGGCAGAACAGCACCGCTGCACAGGACAGAAAAACCGCTGGACGCCGCCTGAGCATCCGGGTGGGATAAAACCAGAGCTGATGCGTGTCTTTGCGCTTTCGTTTCATAAAGACCTCCCTGTATACTATGTATTACATAAGTACAGTATATAGGACGCCCATATATCTGTCAATAGATATTTGAAAAAAATAGAACTTGATGAAATCAATTTTTGTGGAGAAATATTTTCCGAAACCGGGAACAAATGAGGAAATCTGTCGTCATAAGAGAAGACTACAACACAGGGAGGCTGTCATGCAGATCGAAAAAGTGCGTTCCTATCCCACACCCCGATATCCTACGGCGGTGCAGTTCCATGAAACGGAAAAAATCACCCGGTATATGCCCCGCCGCTGGCGTGCGAAACGTCTGGTGGGACAGGTGCTTCTGATCACGGCTGTGACCGGGCTTTGTTCCTGCACGGTTCCCACCTCCGGAGAAAACGCCGGAAAGCAGACGGAAGCGGTGCGGAAAACGGATCTGTCGGTGCCGCTGTTTGTCCACGGGGAGGGCAGAGGCAGCTTCGGATGTGACAGCGTTCTGCCGCCGGTGTACCTGTCGGAGGACGAAGCCGCTCAGGTGATCCGGGAAACGGCAAGGGAATACGGCGTGGATTTCTCCGGCAAAGGGACAGTGGAGAGCAGAAAACTGCCCTATACCAATGTGTACGGCGTGGAAATGGACGATACCTATAAGGGAACCCTGACCCTGGACGGATACGACAGCGTACTGGGCATCGGTTATGAATATGTAAGCCAGAAGGATGTCAGCGACTGGCATAAGGATACGAATATAATGTCCACTGTGGAAACCTTTGATATGAAGGGGACGGCGGAAAGACTGACGAATGCTGTAAAGAATACCGCCGTGTTCTATGATCCCGGAATGGATTACAGCACCATGCCGGAGTGGCACAGCGAGGATGACTGGGAAAGAGCAGTGGACGAATACCATGCCCGGCAGAAGGAACGGATGACGGAGGATCTGCGGGCGCAGGTTGTGGATTTTCTGGAATGGCTGAGGGGGCAGGGCGTGATCTGAGACGCCTGCCGGAGAAAAGAGGCGAAAACCATGCATTATACACTGCATCTGACAGACCGGTGCAATCTGGCCTGCCGGTATTGCTACGTGAAAAAAGGAAGCCGTGACATGACGGCGGAAACGGCAAAGCGGGTGGTGGATCTGGCATCGGACGGCGGGCACCACGGGATCGTTTTCTTCGGCGGAGAACCGCTGCTGTGCCGGGAGGTGATCGAAGAAACGGTGGCATACGGGGAAGCCAAGCAGAAGCGGGGTGAGGGATTCTTCCACTACAAGATCACCACAAACGGAACCCTGCTGGATGCGGCATTTCTGGAGTATGCCTGCCGTCACGAGATCTTTATTGCACTGTCCCATGACGGACTGGCGCAGGATCGGTGTCGGGTGGATCCGGCGGGAAACGGAACGGCAAAGCGGCTGGAACCGGTGGTGAAAATGCTGCTGGCGGAGAAGCCGTACACACCGGTGATGATGACGGTAACGCCGGAAACACTGACTCTGTACGCCGACAGCGTAAAATATCTGTACGGGCTGGGGTTCCGGTATATCATCTGTTCCATGGATCACAGCGCAGACTGGCGGGAAGAGCATCTGCCCATGCTGAAACGGCAGTACCGTGCGCTGGCGTCCTTCTACCGGGAGAAAAGCAAAAAGGAAGAGAAATTCTATCTCTCCCCTTTTGAAGTGAAGATGGCATCCCATATCCGGCAGCACGATCTGAAAACAGAGCGGTGCGAGCTGGGGAAAAAACAGCTCTCCATTGCCCCGGACGGCAGAATCTACCCCTGCGTCCAGCTGATCGGGGAAGAATACTGCATCGGCGATGTGACAAACGGGATCAATGAAGCCAAAAGACAGGCTCTGTACCAGCTGAATGAACAGGAAAAGGAAGAATGTCTGGACTGCGCTGTCAGAGACCGGTGCAACCACCACTGCGCCTGCGTCAACAAATGCGCCACCGGCAGCATCGCATCACTTTCCCCCTTCCAGTGCGCCCACGAACGGATCCTGCTCCCCATCGCCGACAGCCTGGCGGAACGGCTCTACAGTGAACGGAACGCCCTGTTCATGCAGAAGCAGTACAACGATATGTTCCCATTGCTGTCTCTGACAGAAGACAGGACGATATAAGAAATAAGAAGTAGTCTGAACGGCAGAACGGCTTACAGAACCGGATACGATACTGTGATTTGGTATCTTCCTGTCTCTGTAAGCCGTATTTGTATCGAAGACTACTTCTTATCTCTTACATCTTACTTCTTATTTTTGATCCTCCCACACCACTTCGCCGTTTTCGTCCACTGTGACTTCCACGAAGGATTCGTAGTGATCGTCGGTGAAGTAGTAGAGACCGTCGTCCAGGTTGAAGACCAGACGTTTGGCACCCCGGCTGTTTTCGTCCTCGGTGTCAATGTCGCATTCGATCCAGCTGCCGGAGGGGAGAAGTCCTTCCCGGTTGCCGAACCGGTCACCGCCGATGGCTGCACCGTCCTGGTAGTTTTCCACTGAACCGCCTTCCCAGCCCAGATCTCTTGCCTCTTCCTTGGTGATGTAGTTGTCCGGCAGTTCCCCATAGGTGTCCAGATAGAGCACCACATTTTCCACATCATAATAGTATTCCCCGTAGGCAACGGTCTGGGGGGCCGTCTGGGGGGCAGAGATTCCCTCAGATAGAATCGGTGCGTCAGGCGCTTCCGGGATCTCTGCATCCGGGATATCGTCTTCCGCAGGTTCGGTTTCCGCCTCCGTTGCCGGTGCGGGTTCGGTGGGTTCGGTTGTGGTTTCCACAAACAGAGCTTCCGCCATGTCCAGCACCAGATCCACCTCTTCCTGGGAACAGCCGCACAGGGACAGAACCAGCAGAGCGGCAAAGAGACATACGAGTTTCTTCATTCTTTTATTGTTCCATTCTCTTTCTCATAGGATTCCACCGCTTCGTCCACGGCGGCTTTTGTTTTTTCGTCAGCAAAGATGCGGTACCAGATATCGTAAAACCAGTTCTCAACTTTGTCAAAGAAGCTGCTCTCTTCCGTTTCCGTGACCACAACTGCGGCAGATACAAAATCATCACTGCCGCTGCATCCGGTCAGAAGAAGTGCACAGAGGCACAGGCAGACAAAGCGTTTCACAGAGCCAGTACCCCGTCCCCTTCAGCGGTCAGGGTGGTGTTGTAGAACTGTTCGATGGCGCGGATCATGTAGCCGGTATCGGCAACGCCGCCGGTTTCGTAAACCGAGTGCATGGCAAGCTGTGCCATACCGATGTCAATGGTGTAGGCAGCCACAGTGGTGTTGGCGATGGAGCCAAGCGTGGAACCGCCGCCCATGTCGCTCCGGTTGTAGAACACCTGCACCGGCACATCCGCACGGCGGCAGATCTCCCGGAACATGGCCGCAGACAGGGCGTCCGTGGTGTACTTCTGGGCGGCATTGGCCTTGATGACTATGCCTTCGTTCATGTGCGGACAATGATCCCCGTCGGAAACTTCGGGATGGTTGGGATGGCGTGCGTGACCGTTGTCGGCGGAAACGAACATGGAGGAAGCCAGCACCTGACGCAGATCCATGGAGAGGGCTTCGCACAGCCGTTCCAGGGTATCACGGAGGAAGAGGGAACCTGCGCCCTGCTTGGTGGCGGAACCGGTTTCTTCGTTGTCAAACACGCTGTACACGCCGATGGAGCCTTCCTCCTTGATGCCGGCGGACAGGAAGCCCATCAGAGTACCGTAAGCGCACTGCAGGTTGTCGATCCGGGGGCTGGAATAGAATTCATCGTTTGCACCCCAGATCACACCGGGCATCCGTGCGGTCAGGTACAGATCGAAGCCCACGATGTCCTCTTCGGCAACGGAAGCGGCTTCTGCCAGCAGAGGCTTCAGTTTTGCGTCCTTTGCACCGAACAGGGGTACCAGATCCACGGCTACATTGGGGGTAAAACCGCCGTTGACGTTTCTCTGGTGGGGTGCCACGCTGGGAATCATGAGAATATCCTTGTCGATGTATACAGTTTTGGTTTCAATTCTGCCGTCACGGGAAAGGATCAGACGACCTGCTACAGTCAGCGGACGGTCGAACCATGCATAGTGGATCATGCCGCCGTAGGCTTCGGTAGCCAGACGGGTGTACTTCCCGAAGGTATCCATTTCGGCTTTATCCTTCAGCTTGTAGGTGGGGGAGTCCGTGTGGCTGGCGGTGAGCATCAGGGAAGCGGCGGGCTTTTTCGGAATGGCGAAAGCGATGATGGAGGAATTGTTCCGGGTTACATAGTAGCCGCATCCGGGGGTCAGCTCCCATGTTTCGTTTTCCTTCAGAGCGGTGAATCCGGCTTCCGCAAGACGTTTTGCGGCCTGTTCCGTGGCATGGAATGCGGAAGGAGAATCGTTCAGAAACTGAATCAGATTTTCGGTGGTGGTACGGTTGTCCAGAGTGTACATAATCTGTTACCTCACTGTATGATAAAAATAAATTTACGGTGTTATGGTGGGAATGCGGCAGGTGATGCGGACAGAAGAAACTGCTTCTCTGGGATAGCATCCGTCCACGGTCAGAATATAGTCCACATGACCGTTGCCCTGGATGATTCCAACGGTGTGGATCTCCTTTTCTTCCCCTTCGATAGTCAGTGTCAGAAGATCTGCGATATCCGCTCTGGGTTCTACTGTGAAGCCCGGGTAGAGCCCACGGTAGTCCCAGTTGGTGCATTTATCAAGGGCGGCGGCAATGGAACCCAGTCCTTTATCATTCTGGAAGAACGCGAATCGGATTGACGCACCCTCGGCAGAAAAACCAAGCTGTACATGATTACCGGAAAAATATGAAGCGTTCTTTCCATCCACATGGAAATGCCCGCTTATATCACGTGTAAAGTTCAGTTCAAATTCGGTGATATCGGGTATTTCCGAATCGATATCCGGCGGGGTAAGGAAAACAGTGAGCATCGTCCATTTCGGCATAACGATAAGAGAACTGGTTCGTGCCCCGGCATCCCAGACCGGCTTGCCGAACATGGTCAGATTCTGCAGACGGATCAGGGTACGTCCATCGATGTTCCAGGAAGGAATTGCCTTTCCGTCGGCAAACACCTGAATATCGGTTTCCAGATAGGGCATCCGGTAGGTTCCCGATGGTTTTGTCACTTCCGGAAACGTATATTCCGGCGGAGTGGATTCATATTCCAGAAGAAGATCAATAGACAACTCCCGCGCTTCCGCATACCAGTGTACGCCAAATCCGTAATGCGCCAAATCCTCCGCACATACAGCCGTATAGCCGTCCACATTGTAGGATTCAATGGGATGACCGTTTATGTATGCACGAATATCGGAATAATAAACGGCTCCGGCAATATCTCCGTTTTTGGCGGATACGGAAAGGGGCAGTATTGCCAGAAGACAGGCGGCAGTCAGCAGAACGGACAGAAATGGTTTCATGCTTTTCCTCCTTACAGCAGATCTGTGAAAAGCCCACCTGCCAGCAGTGCTTCCGATGCGATCCTGCCGCCTTCACCATCCGGGTGGGCACCGTGGATAAAGCGGTTGCCGTAGGGCGGTCTTGCGTCCAGAGCGGCGGAGAAATCAAACAGGGGCACGCCCATCTCAGCTGCCAGTGCGGGCCAGGCATACCGCAGAGTTTTCCACACCATGTAACTCCGTCCCGGATATTCAAAGGGCGGAATGGTAAACAGGATCACCCGCACCCCCTGCTTCTGCAGAAAACGGATATTGTTTTCCACAGTTTCTATGATTTCGTCGGCGGTGTCTCCTCTGCCGCTGGGGAACCGACCGGAGTTGATGTCGTTGACCCCGTGGACGATGCAGACCGTATCCACCTGTGCTGCCTTATGCCGCCAGTATTCGTGGAGGGCGGCGTCGCTGCCTCTTGCCCAGCCCAGCCCGATGTTCCAGAAGCTGTATTCTTCGCCCAGTGCCAGTGCAGTCCGGGCAGACCAGTGTTCATAGAAGTTGTTCCGGGTGCCGCAGCCCTGGGTGATGGAGTCTCCCCAGAAAGCGATCCGGTTCTTCACTTCCCGTTTTGCACCGAACAGATCGGGCAGGGGGCATTCTGTACGGTAGGACAGAGTTTCGTCCCCGAAAGCCGCAAAACAGGGTGCCTGACTGTCCGGCGTGAAGGGGATTTCGTTCCCCTCCAGTTCCCATTCCCAGACCAGCAGATGCCCATCCGGGAGGGTGAAGGAAACTTCGTCACTCCAGAACCGTTCTCCCGGCTCTACAGTCTTTCCGATGTTTCCGTCAAAGGTTACGGGTACCCATCCGGTCACGGGGGCCGGTTCGGTCATGGATTCGCAGACCCACGCTCCGCCGTCCCCGATTCTGGCGGAAAGGATTTTCCACTGCCCCCCCAGCCTGTCGGGATAGGCAAGCTCACCGGAACCATAGGTGCTGTCCACTGCATTGGAGAACCAGAACCGCCATGTATCCGGTTTGTAGGACAGACAGCGGAAATATCCCCTTGCCCGGATGCGGCAGGGTTCTGGACTGCAGAGAATGAAGTTGTGGGATGTTCCCAGAGGGATATTGGATGGATAGGTCTTGAACATGAGGCCCTCCGCAGATACAATAGATATAGATGATATGATTATAACACAGTTTCCCGTATATCGCAAGAAAAAACAGATTTTTTGAAAGGAAACCTGTAATTTCCCGGCGCAGATCCTGTCACTACAGATGAGTGCACTCGTTACTACGAAAGGAGCGGAATATGACAGATAAGGAAATCACGGATGCCCTGTGGAACCGGGAGGAAGCGGGACTGGCGGCGGTCATGGAACTGTGCGGCAGCCGATGCCGGAAGATCGCCGGGAATATCCTGCCGGATACGGATGCCGAAGAGGTGGTGGCGGACACATGGCTGAAGATCTGGCAGACGATCCCGCCCAACCGTCCGGTGTCCCTTGCCGCATACGCCTGCCGGATCACGAGAAATCTGGCTGTCAACCGGTACCACCACAACAAAGCCGCACGCCGCACAACAGATGTTCTGACCGACTGGGAGACTCTGACCGAGAATCCCGACCTGTTTGAAACCGTGCAGGCAGCTGATCCGGTGGCAGAATCGGTCCAAGCCAGAGAACTGGCACAGGGGATCGACCGGTTTCTGCGGATGCTGCCCAAAGAAGACCGGGTACTGTTTGTGAGACGGTATGTGTATCTGGACACGGCGGAGGATCTGGCAGAAACACTGCACCTGACAAAAGGACACATCCACGTAAAGCTGCACCGGATCCGGAAGCGGCTGATGAACTATCTGATGGAGGAGAAACTGTTATGAAGAAGAATACAGTCCTGTGGGAAGCCATGGGGCATATCGGAGAAGACCTGCTTACGGAGGCGGAACGCTATGCACCTGTGAAAGGGAAGAAAACCGTAAGAAGATTTGCGGCTGCTGCCGTAGCTGCGGTAATGGCGGCAAGCTGTCTCGGCTGGGCGGCGAGGGAATGGATCTTTGCCCCCGGCGTGGGGCTGACCTCCGGGGAGATTCTCACAGAGGTGAACGTGTATACCAATGAAAAACAGGTTTCCCTTGGAAAGATTCATCTGGAAGCGGTCACGTTCACGGAAAACAAAACGGATCCTGTGGAAAACCGGCTGGTTTTCTGGGTTTTCCGCAGCCGGGAAAACCAGATGGGCGAGGGTACCATGGATACGGAAGGAAAAGGGTATCTGGAAGGAAGTTCCTTTACGGCTTCCGTAAACGGCGTGCAGTACCGCAGTGCAGGCGCCGGTTACAGCACGGCAGGCTGGGGATTCTACAGCTTCCGTCCCGTGGAGGATCAACCCCTTCCCGAACCGGTTGGTGAAAACTGTACAGTCACCATTGCCTATGAAGAGCCGGACATGACGGTGGAACCGGTGCAGGTACTTTTGACGCCTGCTGATACCGCCAGAGCCGAACAGACTATGGTGACAAAGAATGCCTCCCTGACCCTGCTGCCTCTGTCGGACAATCTGGTGATCGGGAATCTGAACAATCCGGAATGGCTGCCTCTGGTGGAAGCTGCCCGGAACACCGATATCCATGCCATTTTCAAAACCCTTACCGCTGACGGTACGGAAGGCACGGCATCCGGTTCCCTGAACCTGTGCGGTATCCAGACCGGTTACGACTGCATCCGCGTTGCCCATGACAATTACAATGCAGGCATCCGGAAAATGGATCTATACGAACTTATGGTATCTTTTTCGTTCCATGGGGAAGCGGGTACCTACACGTTCCCGCTGATGGAAATCGGTGAAACCTACGTACCGGAGACAGATGTATATCTGCTGGATATGGGCGGCTTCACCTGCCGTCTGGTGTCGGTCACCCGGGATGAAAAAGGTCTGCAGTATGAAACGGAATACCTGTACAACGGCAGGGATACCCATGTTACACCCACCTATGCAATGCTTGAAGAGTATTCCGAAGGTCCCATCGATTACTGGGCAGGTACGGAGCATATTGTGGATCCGGAAGCTCCCAGAAATATTATGACCGGCGAAAATGGTGCGCTTGTATACTTCACCGGCGAGGAAACGGATCGTATCATGCAGTCCGGAGAAGAGGTGACAGTGTATCTGCAGAACATGATGTTCACCTACGGGCAGTCGTACCATACGGAGGAGGCAGAGCCGCTGGCATCGGTACAGCTGCCGTAAACATCCCCCAACACAGTCGGATTTCCCGCAGCCTCTTGACAAACCACGGATGGAACGGTATACTAAAACCAACCAAATCAAGATCCCAAAGGAGAATCCGTCCATGAAAAAATACGATATCGCCGCTTACATCTGGCCCTCTTACACCGGTGACGAACCCCGTACCCGCATCTTCTGGGAAAAGGGCATCGGGGAATGGCAGTCCGTGCAGTCTGCAGAAGCCCGTGTACCCGGTCAGAAGCTGCCCAGAGTTCCTCTGTGGGGCTACCAGAACGAAGCCGACCCTGAGGTCATGAAGTTCCAGATCGAACAGGCCACCAAACATGGCGTCAACGTGTTCATCTACGACTGGTACTGGTACGACCGCCGCCCCTTCCTGGAACAGTGCCTGAACAACGGCTTCCTGGGTGCGGAAAACAATACCGATATGTCCTTCTACCTCATGTGGGCCAATCCTGACGCCATGGATCTGTGGGACAAGCGCAACTCCTTCAACCGTACCGTGATCTGGGAGGGTTCTGTGCCCAAAACGGAATTTGACAGAGTGTGCGACCGGGTGATCTCCCAGTATTTCTGCAAACCCAACTATTATAAGATCGACGGCTGCCCCGTGTTCATGATCTACGATATCTGCAACCTGATCCGTGGTCTGGGCGGTGTGGACAATACCCGTGCCGCACTGGATGAATTCAGAAACAAGGTCAAGGCGGCAGGCTTCCCGGATCTGCACCTGCAGCTGACCATCTGGAGCGAAAATGCTGTCAACATCAGTGGCGTGGATTCCGCCAAGACCGGCTCCACCAGAGACATCGTACCGGCACTGGGCATCGACAGTATGTCCCACTACCAATTCGTGCATTTTGTGAACTGCGACAGAGACTATATGGACATCCTCCCCGATGTAAAGAAGGAATGGGACAGAATCGACGCAGAATACAAGGTTCCCTATTTCCCCCACGTGACCATTGGCTGGGACAATAACCCCCGCTATACTGCCCTTGTTGGTCCCATCATGAAGGACAACACCCCGGAAAACTTCAAAAAGGGTCTGGAAATGGCGAAGGAATACGTGGATACCCACGACCTGCCCGTTCCGCTGATCACCATCAACAGCTGGAACGAATGGACGGAAATGAGCTATCTGGAACCTGACGATGTATACGGCTACGGCTATCTGGAAGCCATCCGGGACGTGTTCCTTGGGGAAAAGTAAGAAGTAATTTTCAGAAAATACAAAAAAGCACATGGCGTTCCATTACGGATGCCATGTGCTTTCCTTTGTGTACAGGTATCGGTTTATTTTCACTTCCCCGACGGCAATCGTTCTTTTTCGCAGGATGCCGTTTGGTGTACCCCCCGCCTGTTACGGCAAGCGGAGGGCAAACCTGTCTTCATGACTTAGTGCTTCTTGGAAACAGCGTAACCAGCAGCGGAGATGATAGCAGCAACAGCAGCGATCACACCAGCGTCGAAGGTTGCGGGAGCGCCTGCAACGTCTTCAACAACGGGAGCGGGTTCAGCTTCGAAGAAGGAGATTTCAGACAGAGAACCGGAAGCGTCACCGATGAATTCACAGGTGATGGTGTGGATACCAGCGGGAACTGCCAGAGGCAGGTCAACCCAACCGGAGTTAGCAATGTCCCAACCGCCGGTGTTGCCAACGTCGATCTTCAGAGCTTCAACGCCGTCAATGTAGAAGGCCAGGTTGGTAACGGAGTCACCAGCGTAACCGAAGTGCATGATAGCACCAGCAGCACCGTTAGCACCGAAGTCTACATCGTTGAAGATAACCTGGTCGCCCTTGGAGGAGTAACCGCAGCCGTAAGCTTCCATCAGCTGGATGGGGTTACCGGAACCGCCAACAGAGTTGGAGTCAGCGTTGTCGATAACTTCAGCGTCAGTGAAGGTAGCCAGTTCGAGGTATGCATCCGGATAAGCAATGTTGAACTTCAGTTCAGACAGAGAACCGGAAGCGTCGCCGATAAATTCGCAGGTGATGGTGTGGATACCAGCGGGAACTGCCAGAGGCAGATCAACCCAACCGGAGGAAGCGATGTCCCAGCCGCCGGTGTTGCCAACGTCAAACTTCAGAGCTTCAACGCCGTCAATGTAGAAAGCCAGGTTGGAAACGCCGTCGCCGCCGAAACCAAAGTGCATGGAAGCAGATTCAGCACCGTAAGCGCCGAAGTCTACATCGTGGAATACAACCTGGTCGCCCTTGGAGGAGTAACCGCAGCCGTAAGCTTCCATCAGCTGGATGGGATTGCCGGAACCGCCAACATCGTTGGTGTCAGGATTGTCGATAACTTCTGCATCAGCAAAAGTGGTGATGTGAACAGCAGATACGCCGATAGCCATAGCGGCAACGGTCAGAACTGCCATCATGATAGCAAAAATCTTTTTCATGTTTGTGTGTGTCCTTTCAGAATGTACGGCACGGAAAAAGAACAGATTACAGCCGGGGAAGTGAAAATAAACCGTTTGCATTCTATCCTTTTTGTGTGCTGTTTCAATAAATAGATTTTACAATACTTTGGACAGAAATTCCTTCAGTCTGGGATTTTTGGGGTTGCCGAAGAATTCAGCGGGAGCGGCTTCTTCCAGAATCTTTCCTTCATCAATGAAGATCACCCGGTTGGCTACTTCTCTGGCAAAGCCCATTTCGTGGGTCACGATCACCATGGTCATGCCCTCGTCCGCCAGTGCCTTCATCAGATCCAGCACTTCGCCCACCATTTCCGGGTCCAGGGCAGAGGTGGGTTCGTCGAAGAGGATCACATCGGGGTTCATGGCAAGAGCACGGACAATGGCGATTCGCTGCTTCTGACCGCCGGACAGAGTGGAGGGATACACATCCGCTTTGTCTTCCAGTCCGATCCGCTGCAGGAGAGAAACGGCTTTTGTTCTGGCCTCCGCTTTGATGTCCGCCTTGGCACGCACCGGTTCCATGGACAGCTTTTCTCTTCCGGATCCCTTGAACAGGTTCTTTACCTGATTCAGCCGATTTCTGCGCAGAGCCTTCTTGCGGTCTTCCAGGGCACAGAGCACCGGCGCCAGCATGATGTTTTCAATAACGGTCTTGTTGTTGAAAAGATTGAACTGTTGGAATACCATGCCCATTTTCCGACGGTGTACGTTGATATCCACCTTCATGTCGGCGATATCCACGCCGCCGAAAATGATGCTGCCGCCGGTGGGGTCTTCCATACAGTTGAGGCACCGCAGGAATGTGGATTTCCCGCAGCCGGAGGGACCGATGACGCAGACGATATCGCCCTTGCCGATGGTAATGTTGATGCCTTTGAGAACTTCGTGTTCTCCGAAGCTTTTTTTCAGGTCAATGACGTCTATCACTCTTCGCCAGCCTCCTTTCCATCAGCTTGATGCCCAGTGAAATCAGCATAACCAGTGCAATGTAGATGATGGCCATCACCAGATACGGCACCATGAATTCATAGCTGTTGGAGCCGATGAAGTTGAAGGCTACATACAGGTCGGCAGCCCCTACGAAGCTGACAACCGAGGTTTCCTTGATCAGGGCAATGAACTCGTTACCCATGGTGGGCATGATGTTCTTGACTGCCTGGGGAATCACGATCTTCATCATGGTGGTGCCGAAGGACAGACCTACCGCACGGCCCGCTTCCATCTGACCGCCGTCCACGGACTGGATACCGCCGCGCATGATCTCAGATATGTATGCACCGGAGTTGAGACCGAATACCAGAATGGATACGTTTACGCCGGAAATACGGACACCCATCAGAGGCAGCAGAACATAGTAGAACAGAAGCAGCTGCACGGTCATGGGAGTACCCCGGAAGAAGCCCACATATACGGAGCAGATGGCATTGAGCACTTTGGGAAGCGTTTTGTATTTGGGGATCACTCTGACCGTAGCGATCAGTGTACCGATGACTGCACCGATGATCAGACCGAGGATGGCGATGGTCAGCGTATTCTGCAGACCCTCCAGAACCTTCACGTACCCGTTCTGCTCAATGAAGATGTCTATGAATTTGGCAATTTTCTTATCAAAATTTCCCATGAATGTTTCCTTAGCAAAGAATGGTCATAATAAGAGTACTCCCCCACGGGCCAAAGCGGTGAGGGAGTGGGAAATACTTACGAAAGGGAAGTAACCGTTTTCCCTTAGTTCATTTCGTTGATGGC
>JAFZET010000427.1 GCA_017560565.1 Clostridia bacterium
GGAACAATTCTCACTTCTTTTTCGTCTGATATACAGGTTCTTCCAATCTCTGCCATTGATTTTGCCGGGGATATTGAAGAAAACGGTACTTCCTTTGCCGAAAATTCCCTCATCAAAGCGCTGGTTCCTGCCGGGATGGGGTATATCGGCATGGCAGATGATTCCGGACTGACGGTGGATGCACTGGACGGCGCACCGGGGATCTATTCCGCACGGTATGCCGGGGAACATGGGGACGATAAAGCCAACCGGGATCTTCTGCTGGCAAATCTGAAGGATGTACCCGCAGAAGCCAGAGGCGGTGCCTTTGTATGCGTGATTACCATGGTATTCCCGGAATCCGCCGGAATGACGGTACCGGAAGCCTATCGTATCGATGCCGAACTGGCAGAAAAATACGGTGTGGATCCGGCGAGAGTGCTGTCCATCCGTGGAGAAAGCCGTGGCGTGATCGGGTATGAAGAAAAGGGCGAGGGCGGCTTCGGGTATGACTGCCTCTTCTGCTGTCCTGACTATGAAAACCGCACGTTTGCCGAAATTTCCCAGGAAGAAAAGAACGCCGTTTCCCACAGAGGACGGGCTATGGAAACCCTGCGGCATGCCCTTGCAGAGATGCATCTGGGCGAATAACAAAACATATCGGAGTAAATTATGCTGAACAGTAAACAGAGAGCCCTTCTGCGGAGCATCGCCTCCCAGACCGATGCCATTTTCCAGATCGGCAAAGGGGGCATAAACGATGCTATGTGCAAATCCCTGACGGATGCTCTGGAAGCCAGAGAACTGATCAAGATCAGTGTGCTGGAAAACGCTTCCGAGTCCGCAAAGGATTTTGCAGCCCAGGCAGCCGAAGCAACCGGATCTGAAGTGGTTGCTGTGATCGGTAGGAAAATCGTGCTGTACAAGGAAGCCGAAAAGCCGGAACACCGGAAGATTTCCGTACAGCTGTAAAAGAACGGAGGGATCGTTTTGGAAAAGCTCGGACTGTACGGAGGGACTTTTGCGCCGCCGCATTACGGACATATCCATGCCGTAAAGACTTTTCTGAAAGAGGTTTCTCCGGACAGGGTACTCATCATGCCCACCTGTCAGCCGCCGCATAAAGCCAAGGCTGCCGGGGACACACCGGAAGTGCGCCTGGAAATGTGCTGTGCTGCATTCGGGGGGATTCCCGGTGTACAGGTATCGGATTATGAGATCCGGAAGGCGGACGTCAGCTACACAGTGCAGACCCTGGAGCATCTGTCAGCCCCGAACAGGGAGATCTACCTGCTCTGCGGTACCGATATGTTTCTGACACTGGACAGATGGTATCGGGCAGAAGAGATCTTCCGTCTGGCGAAAATGGTATGTATATCCCGGACAGATGAGAAGAAAGAAGAAATCCGGGAAGCTTCGGAACGATATGAAAAACGGTTCGGTCAGAAAGGCATCTTTCTGGAAGCGGCGCCGCTGGTGCTGTCCTCTTCCGGGGTAAGAGAAGCAATCCGGGCGGGAGAGGCGCTGACAGACTATGTTCCGGAAGCCGTGGAAGCCATTATCCGGCGGGACGGATTATACAGAGGTAGGGAAGAATGAAGATTACAGAGGAAATGCTTTCTGCACTGCGGAAGGAAATCGTGCCGTATCTGGCACCGAAGCGATATCTCCACACATTGGCGGTGGAAGAAGAAGCCGCCGCTCTTGGGGAGATCTATCTGCCGGAGGAAGTGAACAGTCTGCGTGCAGCTGCCCTGCTCCATGACATCACCAAGCGGGCGGATACGGAAACCCAGCTGCAGTACTGCAGAGACTTTGGGATCTCAGTATCGGAGGAAGATCTCCACTCTCCCAAGGTTTTTCATGCGAAGACAGCTGCCGGTCTGGTGAAAAAGAGTT
This sequence comes from Clostridia bacterium, assembly GCA_017560565.1. Classification (GTDB taxonomy): domain Bacteria; phylum Bacillota; class Clostridia; order Oscillospirales; family CAG-272; genus UMGS1696. The sequence goes on from JAFZET010000427.1 coordinate 1,879, forward strand.
TTCCGGCGTATGCCGATGAGCAGATTCTGAATGGAATCCGGTGGCACACCACAGGACATTGCGGGATGACTGTGTTTGAAGCCATTGTGTATCTTGCCGATTATATTGAAGCCACGCGGACGTTTCCGGACTGTGTTGCTCTGCGGCAGTATTTTTATGACGGGCTTGCAGAAGCAAAGACGATGGCAGAAAAGGAAGCTGTGTTTACCAGAACAATGGTGCTTTCCTTTGACATGACTATCCGGAATCTTATCGAGGAAAATGCGCCCATCGACAGTGATACCATTGCGGCAAGAAATGCGTATGTATACAGAACAAAGCAGCCTGCAGATGCCTGAGAAAACAGTCGGAACGTAAAGCAGGCTTTTCTGACCGAGAAAGGTTATTATAAATATGTCCAGAAATTTTCCCAAGGAAGACAGCGAAACCTATGCATCCGCCGGGAGACCCGGGCAGGATGACGACATTGCCCAGTATTACCCGGATGGGGATTATGAAAATATGGTCGGTGACGATGAGAAGTATGAAGCTCTTCTGAAAAAGAAACAGAAGAACCGCAGAAAACGCGGAAGAATGACCCGTTCCCAGCGGGCACTGATCTTCGGCATTTTTGTGGTGTATGCTGTGGTGCTGTGCATTGCCGCCTGGATGATTTTCTATCGTCCGGCAACCCCGGGGTTCGAGAACGATATCCCCTTTGACACCAATCCCGTCTCGCAGGAAACTACGGATTCTTCCGGAAATCCCGGCAGTCCGGACAGCAGCGGCGAACAGGGAAACGGCTATACCGTACAGGACGGAAAATACAATATACTTGTGGTGGGGCATGACCGTGCCGCATCTCTGGCGGATGTCATTATGCTGGTGAACTGCGATACGGAAAACGGGGATGTGACCGTCATGCAGCTGCCCAGAGATACCTGTGTGCGTAATTTTGTAAGCAATAAGATCAATGCCGCATATTCCGCATACTATAATGCTGCCCTGAAGGAAGCCCGGGAGAGCAGCAAAAAGCAGGATCCCTACCTGTTGGCTGTGGATGATCTGGCAACCCTGCTGGAACAGAGCCTGTGTATCCAGATCCATCATACAGCTGTGCTGAATCTGGACGGACTGGTGAATATTGTCAATGCTCTGGGCGGTGTGGATCTGTATGTACCGCAGAGAATGTACTATAACGACCCGGAACAGGGATTGTATATTGACCTGCAGGAAGGGTATCAGACCCTGGACGGCAAACAGGCGGAAGAATTTGTCCGGTTCCGTTCCGGCTATATGCAGGCGGATCTGGGACGTGTCAATGCGCAGAAAATTTTCCTGACCGCACTGATGCAGAAGGTAAAGGGCAGCTTCAGTCTGGCCAATACCGCCACCCTGACCAAGGTAGCAGAGGAAATTTTCCGGAATCTGCACACGGATCTGAAGGTGTCCGACATTCTGTTCTACGCAAAGTTCCTTTTGAAGGTCGATCTGGCGGACATGAACATGACCACCATTCCCGGTAATGCCGTGTATTCCTCCGGCGGACAGTCCTATTATGTGATCAACCGTGCGGCAACCCTGAAGGTCATCAATGAATACTACAATATCTATGAAACAGAAATTACCGATTCCATTTTTGACCGGAACTCCCTGTTCTGCCTGAACGACAGCAAGCTCACGCCGTATTATTACGCCGATGCGGAAACGGTGATGGATGAGATGTACAACGGACAGGAAGTGAACGACAATTCCATTGAGATTCCCTGATGTGAGGTGAACGGAATGAAAATAGTCTGGATTCTGCTGCTGGCGGCAGGTATTCTTACCGGATGCGGCTCTACGGCAGATATCGGCATCATCGGCGGTGCGGATGGTCCCACAGCCATTACGGTGGGAACACAGGCAGAAACGGAAACTCTCCGTGAAATGCCTGCGCTGAACGGTGTCCCCGTGCCCCCCGGAACCTTTGCGGAGGGGTGGAAAAATAAGGAAAACGGTGTTGTATATCTGAAAACCATCGCAGTCAGCGAAGCGACATACCGGCTGTACACGGATGAAACCATGGCCGTGGCGGGGTACACCCTGATCTCTCCCGATATTGTGGAAGATGTGACAGACGATCGGGTGGATGCAATCCTCTGCGACGGGGAAGCATATACCGTCCAGCTTCTGTATGCCTATGCGGAGGAGACCCTTACGGCGATCATCACACCCAAAGCATGAGCCAGGGAAAGGTTGGGGGAATTTTGTGGAATTCACCTATTGACAAACAGGAGGAAGTATGGTACACTTCCTGTATACTTGAAATGCGATAACAGGGAAACGGAACGGACAGAACGCCGTTCAGAGAACTGCCGGGGCAGAAATGCCGATGGTGCGAGGCAGTGGGTAAGAGCCGGTTCCTCTGGTCCCTCAGCAGCAGACTGGAACATACGCCGTATCAGTAGAGTCTGCCGGGTTCCTGCCGTTATACGGGGATGGCATCGTGTTGTGCCTGAGTGGGTTTTTACCAATCAGAGTGGTACCGCGGGAGCATTCAGCCCTCGTCTCTGTCGGTTTTTCGATGGGGACGGGGTTTTTTCATGTCCCGTAAATCATTATAAAAATAAAACAGGAGGAACATATATGGATATGGAAAACAAGGATATGACCCTGGAAAACGCAGAAGAAACCGTTACTGCGGAAGAACTGAAGAATCCGGAAGCACTGGCAACCTACATCGTTAAGGTGCTGGACAATAAGAAAGCGAAGGATATTAAACTTCTCCACGTAGAAAAGCAGACCATCATTGCCGATTATTTCGTAATCTGTACCGGTAATTCCCGTACCCAGATCCGTTCTCTGGCAGACGAAGTGGAATTCAAGCTGTCCGCTTATGATATTGCCCCTTTCCATACCGAAGGTGCCGACACCGGTATCTGGGTTCTGCAGGATTTCGGCAATGTGATCGTGCACATTTTCAACAGCGAATCCCGGGATTTCTACAAGCTGGACAAGCTGTATATGGATACCACCGAGCAGGATATTTCCGCTCTGCTGACAGAGGATTGATGCGTCAAACAAACAGACTCTGTATTTAACTATAGAAAAGAAGGAAATCAACATGAAGTACGATTTTGCGAACATTGAGAAAAAATGGCAGGACAAATGGGAAGAAGCCGGTATTTTCCATGCTGAGGAAGACCATTCCAAACCCAAGTTCTACGGTCTGGTGGAATTCCCCTATCCCAGCGGCGCCGGTATGCACGTGGGGCACATCAAGGCTTATTCCGGTCTGGAAGTGGTTTCCCGCAAGAGACGGATGCAGGGTTACAACGTGCTGTTCCCCATCGGGTTTGACGCATACGGTCTGCCTACCGAAAACTCCGCCATCAAGTTCAATACCCACCCCCGTATCCTCACCGACCGGAACATCGAAAAGTTCTCCTCTCAGCTGAAGAGAGTGGGCTTCTCCTTCGACTGGACCCGCGTTGTGGATACCACTGAAGAAGGCTATTACAAGTGGACTCAGTGGATCTTCCGGAAGATGTTCGATGAAGGTCTGGTATTCCGTGCCACCACTCTGGTAAACTACTGCCCCCACTGTAAGGTAGTTTTGTCCAACGAGGACTCTCAGGGCGGCAAGTGCGACATCTGCCACAGCGATATCATCCAGAAGTCCAAGGATGTATGGTATCTGCGGATTACCGAATACGCCGACAAGCTGCTGCAGGGTCTGGAAACCGTGGACTATCTGCCCAATGTAAAGCTCCAGCAGGAAAACTGGATCGGTCGTTCCGAAGGTGCCTTTGCCAACTTCAAGCTGACTGGCTGCGATGAATCCCTGCGGATCTACACCACCAGATGTGACACCATGTTCGGCGCTACCTTTATGGTTATTGCTCCCGAACATCCCATCATTGAAAAGTATGCCGACCGGATCGCCAATATTGACGAACTGAACGCATACAAGGAAGAATGCGCCAAGAAGACCGAATTTGAACGTACTCAGCTGGTAAAAGACAAGACCGGTGTGTGCATTCAGGGTATTGCCGCTATCAACCCCGCCAACGGCAAGGAGATCCCGATTTACATTTCCGACTACGTTATGATGGGTTACGGTACCGGCGCCATCATGGCGGTTCCCGCACACGATGAAAGAGACTACGACTTTGCCAAGAAGTTCGGCATTGACATTATCGAAGTTATCAAGGGCGGCAACATCGAAGAAGCAGCCTATACCGGTGACGGCGAAATGGTGAACTCCGAATTCCTCAACGGCATCCAGACCAAGAAGGAAGCCATCGCAAAGATGCTCACATACCTGGGCGAAAAGGGTATCGGCGAAAAGGGCGTGCAGTACAAGATGAAGGACTGGGCCTTCAACCGCCAGAGATACTGGGGCGAACCCATTCCGATCATCCACTGTCCCAAGTGCGGTATGGTTGGTGTTCCCTATGAAGAACTGCC
>JAFZET010000042.1 GCA_017560565.1 Clostridia bacterium
CTCCTTACAAACGTCTTGTACTATATAAAATAATCCCACCCCGCCATGACAGCAATCGGAAAATGTACTTGATTTACGGGATAAACTGTGCTATAATAATAGAGTACAGCTTTGTGAATGAGCGAGAGGGCGGTCGAGCCGGAAAGCGGAAAAAAGACCGCAGACTGATTATAAAAGGAAACAAACGTGAAAAATAAAATAACCAAACCCCTGCAGAGGCCGCCGGAGCCGGAGCTTGATGCGCTGGCTGCACAGGATCTGGACAGCCATACGGACAGCCGGGCCAGGAAAGCGGCGGATGCGCTGGTGAAAAAAGCCATGGGAGGCGATGCGGAAGCCTTCGGGGTACTGGTGGAGACATACGAGAAATTTGTGTATCACTCGGCACTGCGGACCCTGCGGATGTGCGGCGGCAGTGCGGAGGACGGTGAGGATGTGGCGCAGAATGCGTTTCTGAAGGCGTGGCGCTCCCTTTCCACCTTCCGGGGGGACTGTGCTTTTTCTACATGGCTCTACCGGATCACCGTCAACTGCGCCAGAGACCACTGCCGCATGGAGGCACGGCACCCCACCACTTCCCTGAGCGTCACCTCGGAGGACGAGGAGGAAATGCAGATCGAGATCCCTGTGTGCGAGGGGGACGATGTGCCTGAGTCCGCTATAGAACGCAGAGAGACTATACGCCTGGTCAGAGAAGCCATCCGGGAGCTGCCGGAGGATATGCGCACGATTCTGGTTCTGCGGGACATGGAAGAGCTGTCCTATGCGGAGATCGCCGACCTGCTTCATCTGGAGGTGGGGACAGTCAAATCCCGCCTGAACCGGGCAAGGACGGCACTGAAGACTGCACTGGTCGGTGTACTGTAAAGCCGCCCGAGAAGTGGGCACCTGTTTTGGATATATTCAAGAGATCCGTGATTTTTATTCACAGGTGTCACGAAAAATTTTCATATTTTTTCGCCGGAGAGGGAACTTTTTCGTTTCTGCGGCGTCAAAGAACTGTATCGAAAAGGAAAGGAATGCTTTCTTCCGAAAAGACGAAGGGAGAGAGCCTGACTGGTTATGGATTCCAGAGAGCATATAAATAAAACGGCGGACGATGAGGCGTTTGCGCCTGCGGATGAAGCCGGTATGACCGCACTGCTGAAAGAAGCACTGGCGGATGCCTGTCCGGATCCCGGCGGAAGGATTGCCGCAGCGGTGATGGCGCAGATCCGTGGGGAGCAGGAAGCGGAAGCGGCGGCACGGCGGGCGGAAAGAGCGGACGCACGGCGCAGAAGACAGGGACTGTTCATGAAATGGGGCGGCATGGCTGCCTGCATGATGATCCTGTGCGGTGCGCTGGTGGTGGCTTCTCCCCTGATGAACCGCGGGGACATGGCAGTGCAGCAGGCGGCGGATCAGGATGCCGGGATAACCGCACCTGCGGAAACCGTGCCTGAACTGCTGACAGCGGACGCTGTGACGGAAGCGTACAGTGATGAGGCGGTCGATGGAGAAGCGAATACGTATACCTACACGACGACGGAAGAGGCGGTGCTGACCAAAAGCGCACCCGTGAAGCAGAGCTATGCAGTTGAAGCGGAAGAAGCGGCGGATGCGGCACCGGCGGAAGCTGTGATGTATGCTGCCCGTCCTATGGCGGACGCAGCGGAAGAAACCTGCGATCCGGAAACCGAGAATCAGCTGTATCTTGACGCTCTGCTGGAAAGCGGACGGCTGGCGGAGGCGGTATATCTGGCGTGGATGGCCGAAAACGGCTACACTGCCGTCACGGACTGGACCATCGAGGAGCTGAATGCAGCCTTCGGGTTCGGTGAATAACAGAATCAAAGAGATCTGTGTGCGGAATTTCCGTATGCGGATCTTTTTTTGTGCGCAGGAGGGATATTGGGAAGATATATTGACATACGACAAGCGGCGTGGTATAATTGTTTTACAGACAGGTTGTAGAATATAAGGAGGACACGGCATGACGGAAGAAATGACATTCGGCGGGATGATGAAAACGATGCTTTCGCTGGGGATGATATTCTGTATCCTGTTTGCGGCTGCGTATCTTTACGGGGTTTCTGATATGGTTTTTCAGAAAGAAACTACCGGGGACACTTATGGTCTGGAGGGGGAGGCGGAGCGGTGGAGCGGTACCGTTCTGCAGGTGTTTCTGTGGCAGGGCATATATGGAGAAGACCCAAATATAGAGGGGATTCTCACGCCCTTTGATGATACCGTGGGCAACCGTGACGCTTTTACGCAGGGGCAGGTGATCCCCGGGGCGGAACACAGCAATACGGGCTGGGAGGGCTATGCGGAGATCGATTACGGAAGCTATTTTGGCACACCGGTGCTTACTGTAAAAAACACGCTGGACGGCAGGGTGCGGGCGGTATACGAATATGCCACATGGCGGGACGAGGACGACCCCGATAAATTTGATTGCGCACTGGTATGGTCGCCCTCCGGGATCCGGGTCCCCACCTCCCGAAATGCCCACAGACCGGGGAATCTGTATCATCAGTACTGGTATGAGGGCAGGAGCGACACCCGGATGGACTGGGGCGGAACCGTGGAGAATGACGGGATGCTCGTTCTGCACATAGAGGGGGCCGATTCCTTTGCCGAACCCACACCCATGCCCTTCAACCGGCTCTTCCCAGGCGGCGAAGCGATGGAAAGTGTATACTGCCATATCCGCAGAAGCGGACTGCTCCTGTATGCGCTGGATCCGGAGGATCACATTCTGGCGGAAACCGAACTGCTGCTGACCAGCTATTCCGAATGGTATGACACGAAAACCGGTTTTCTCTCAGAGGAACAGCAGACGATCCTCAAACAGCTGAACGCCCGCAATTATGCCCACTGTACTGTAACCATGGTGGGTTATGAGGAAAAGATTATTTTGGAATAAGCATGAGGAGAAAGTAAGAGGTAAGTAAGCAATGATTTACCAAACCGCTGTTGGGGGAATAATCGGGCTAAACCGTAGGGCGGGATGCCCACATCCCGCCGACGAATGCTTTGGTATTCAA
>JAFZET010000428.1 GCA_017560565.1 Clostridia bacterium
CTTCATTCTCGGGTATGCACCGGATCCACATAAACCGGACGCCATACAGAAAATGCGTGCCGCCATCCGGAATTACAACGTACAGGTATGCGGTGAACTGAAACTGCGCATGATGTATGACAATCCGGACGCCATTGATCTGTATCGATTCTGCGGAGAAAACGGTTTGCCCGTCACCATGCATTTTGATTATCCCGGTGCCCAGCTGACCGGAAAAGAGTTTCCCAGAAGACACTGGTGGTACGGCGGCGACATCGATATGCTGGAACGAGTGCTGAAGCTCTGCCCGGAAACCAATTTTCTCGGTCATGCGCCGGGATTCTGGTGCCACATTTCGGATGATTCACTGGGGCTGACACAGGGGTATCCGAAAGCTCCTGTAATCCCCGGCGGAAGAATTGAAAAATTGCTGGAAAAATATCCCAACCTGTACTGTGACTGCTCCGCAGGTTCCTGCCTGAACGCCCTGACCCGGGATCCAGACTATACCAGAAAGCTGATCCTTACGTATCCGGATCGGTTTGTATACGCAAGAGATTATTTCGATAACGATCTTGCAGTATTCATAGACAGTCTGGAACTGCCGGAAGCCGTTCTGGAAAAATTCTATCACGGCAATGCGGAAAGACTGACGCCGCCCGTTGCTTCCGTATAAGAAACAGAAGATCTGCTGAACCGTTCCGGCTCTGCGGATCTTCCGTTTTTTTCCATTCCCTGACATAATTGCATGACATAATTTCGCTTCTGCTGTGCATGATAAAGCCATGATGAAAAACAGATAGCAGATAATCGCAGAAAGAGGGAATTATGAGAACAAAAGGTGTACGGAAATGGGGTGCGGCAGTCCTTGCCGTGCTTTGGCTGTGGTGTACGGCGGCTGGAACGGTTGGAGCAGCGCATCCGGATACTGTCCTGCCCGGCGGAATGACATTCGGTGTCCGGTTTGCGTGTGACGGGCTGGTGGTAGTAGGATTTACGGAAGTGGAAACGGAAAAGGGAAGCTGTATGCCGGCTTATGATGCCGGACTGCGGATCAATGACCGTATCGTTGCCGTAAATGGAAACCGGATACACACCAGTGAGGAATTTGTTAAAGCCATCGAAAACGGCGGCGCTGTGGAGATCGGATATGAACGGGACGGAGAAATCTGCCAAACCAGACTGTGTCCTGCCTGCAGCCGGGAAGACGGGCGTTACAAAACGGGTATGTGGATCCGGGATACCACAGCCGGCATCGGAACCATCACCTATATCGAGCCGGAGACCGGTTTTTTCGCAGGACTTGGCCATGGCATCTGTGATACGAACACGGGAGAACTGCTGCCCATGCGGGAAGGGACTGTGGTGGATGTGTGCATTTCCGGTGTGTCCAAAGGCACGGCAGGAAGACCTGGTGAGCTGAAAGGCAGTTTTACAGACAAAACCACAGGTGTTCTGCTGGGGAATACGGTATGCGGTGTGTATGGCATCCTGAACGAAATTCCTTATGATAAAGTACCGGAAGCGGCAATACCCGCAGCGGATAAGCAGGATGTCCATGCAGGCGAGGCATATATCTGGTGTACCCTCACGGATAACAAAGCGGAGAAATATACGGTAAACATCACAGAGATCGATGAAAAAGAGAATGCCAGCTTTGTTATTACCGTTACTGACCCGGCACTGATCGAAAAAACAGGAGGGATTGTACAGGGGATGAGCGGCAGTCCCATCATTCAGGACGGAAAACTGGTGGGCGC
>JAFZET010000429.1 GCA_017560565.1 Clostridia bacterium
GTTCTTCCTTCAGTGCCTTGGCAAGATCATAGTTCACCCGTCCGGTGATTACAGCGATCTGGTGATCCAGATACACCTTCAGGATCTGCCGGAGGGAGAGAATCTTGGGTTCCCCGTTCACCAGTGCCAGCATATTCACGGCGCAGGTGTCCTGGAGCTGGGTATACTTATAGAACTGGTTCAGGATCACCTGACAGTTGGCGTCCCGGCGGCATTCCACCACGATCCGCATACCGTCCTTGCCGGATTCGTCCCGGATATCGGTGACGCCCTCAATCTTCTTGTCCTTCACCTGATCGGCCATGGACTTGACCAGTTCCCCCTTCTGTACCATGTAGGGGATCTCGGTGATGATGATCCGGTGCTTTTCCTCATCCACTTCCGCCTTGCCCCGGACCATGATTCTGCCTTTCCCGGTGGAGTAGGCTTCCAGAATGCCCGCAGTCCCGTAGACGCCCGCCCCGGTGGGGAAATCAGGTCCCTTGATGAACTGCATAAGCTCCGTCACGCCGGCATCCGGGTGATCCATATAATACAGCGTGCCGTCAATGACCTCGCCCAGATTGTGGGGGGGAATATTGGTAGCCATACCCACAGCGATCCCCACTGCCCCGTTGACCAGCAGATTGGGGAATCTGGCGGGCAGAACCTTGGGTTCCTTCCGGGTGTTGTCAAAGTTCGGCTCCCACGCCACGGTATCCTTGTCGATGTCCCGCATCATTTCGTTTGCGATCTTCGACAGTCTGGCTTCCGTATAACGGTAGGCGGCAGGGGTGTCCCCGTCCACGTTCCCGAAGTTGCCCTGTCCGTCCACCAGCATATACCGGTAGGAGAAATCCTGTGCCATACGCACCATGGTCAGGTACACAGCGGAGTCCCCGTGGGGATGATACCGCCCCAGCACGTTCCCAACAGTGGTAGCCGATTTACGGAACTTCTGGTCATAGGTCAGATGATCCTCATACATGGAGTAGAGGATACGTCTCTGCCCGGGCTTCATGCCGTCACGCGCATCGGGCAGTGCCCGGGACACGATAACGGACATGGAATATTCAATAAAGGACTGGCGCACTTCCTTCGCCATATTGATCGGCTCGATCCGCTGATCCGGGAAAGAAATGTCAATGTCCTGATCCTGTCTCTTGTGTGCCATCATTTTCCTTTCAGGAAAAATTAAGAATTAAGAATTATGAATTCAGAATTACGCTGCACAGCCATTCCAATTCAAAAACTTATCCTTAAATCTTCCTTTATCTGTATCAAAAATTTACCAAAGCCCTGTCCGTTCCCCAAAACGTCAAAGCCCCAATTCTTAATTCTTAATTCTTAATTCTTACTTCGCATCCCCCGCCACAAGCCGTGCAGCCGCTTCCGCCGCTTTTGCCATGGCTGTTTTCATATCCGCCCCGCTGCCGTAGATCTGCCACAAAAACGTCCCCAGGTACGTGTCTCCCGCACCTTTTTCCGCTTTTGCCGCCTCCACCTGCACCGCAGGCACATACACCGTCTCCGTGTCGCTGATCCAGACCGCACCCAGGCTGCCCAGGGTACACAGCACCGCCGTTTTTGTCAGATCCGCCGCTGCCGAAGCCATCTGCCGCAGGATCTCCGTGTCCGGCGTACCGTCTTCCTTTTTCCACTGCAGTCCCTCGGCACCGGTGGCGGAACGGTACAGCTCTGCCATTTCCCCGGCGTTGGGTTTGATCAGCACCGGCGGGTATTCCCCGCGCAGAGCGTCCGTCAGCGCAGCACCGGAGCAGTCCAGCACCACCGCCGCACCGTTTTTGCCGGCAAGCGAACAGAGTCTGGTGTAATAGTTCCCCGCTCTTGTGTCACTCATAGGCGGCAGGGAACCGCAGAGGCACAGAAGATCCCCCGCTTTCAGGTGAGCGCTCAGCCAGCTTTCCATGGCATGCCGGCAGCTCCCCGTCACGGAAGCACCGGGTCCGTTGATCTCCAGAGACGTCCCGTCCTCCCCGATGGCGGAAATATTGGTGCGGGTCTCGCCGTCCGTGGAGAAAATCACAGGCGACATCCCCTCCGCCGCCAGAGCACCGGCAATGGTCTGTCCGGTCTCCCCGGCAAGCACCGCCAGCGTACCGCAGCCCCCGCCCGCCGCCCGGATGGCACGGGACACATTGACGCCTTTCCCACCGGCTTTCCCGGCGCAGCTTTTTGCCCGGTTCAGTCCGAAGGTCAGTTTCCCCGTCAGATACGTCAGATCCCAGGCGGGGTTCATTGTTAATGTATAGATCATTTCCTTACGGAAAAAGTAAGAGATACGAGATCAGAAGTAAAAAGTCCTTCTTCTTCCCAAACCCCATTCTTACTTTTTCAGCTTCCCTTCGTATACTTCTTATCTCTTACTTCTTACTTCTCACTTCTTACCTTCTCATCAAACATCCAGATTCACCGCATAGCGTGCGTTTTCTTCGATGAATTCCCGTCTGGGTTCCACCTTGTCGCCCATGCAGATGGAGAAGATCTCATCGCACAGCATGGCGTCTTCGATCTCCACCTTCAGGATGGTTCTGGTTTCGGGGTTCATGGTGGTCTCCCAGAGCTGTTCCGGGTTCATTTCCCCAAGACCTTTGTACCGGCTGACTTCCGCATTCTGTCCCATTTCTTCCATGGCAGCGGTCAGCTCGTCATCGGTATACGCATAGCGGATCTTCTTGCCCTTTTCGATCTTGTACAGAGGCGGCTGGGCAAGGAAGATATGCCCGTCCTCGATCAGCTTTCTCATGTGACGGAAGAAGAAGGTCAGCAGCAGCACCCGGATATGGGAACCGTCCACGTCCGCATCCGCCATCAGGATGATCTTCCCGTAGCGCAGCTTGTCGGCGTCAAAGTCTTCCCCGATGCCGCAGCCCAGCGCCTGAATGATGGGAGTCAGGGAGGGGTTGGCATACACCTTGTCCAGACGGGATTTTTCCACGTTCAGTACCTTCCCACGCAGAGGCAGGATGGCCTGGAAAAGGCTGTTCCGGCAGGACTTGGCAGAACCGCCTGCGGAGTCCCCTTCCACCAGATACAGCTCGGTCAGCTCCGCTCGTCTTTCCTGACAGTCCGCCAGCTTGCCGGGCAGGGTGGAGCCTTCCAGCACGGACTTGCGCCGGGTCAGTTCTCTTGCCTTGCGTGCCGCTTCTCTGGCTCTCTGTGCCGCCAGGGATTTTTCGATGATGGACTTTGCCACGCCGGGGTTTTCTTCAAAGAATTCCGTCAGCTTTTCGGTAACGATATTGTCCACGATGCCCCGCACTTCACTGTTGCCCAGCTTCGCCTTGGTCTGGGATTCAAACTGTGCGTCCGGCAGCTTCACGGAAACCACAGCGCACAGCCCTTCTCTGGCGTCTTCCCCGGAGAGGTTCCTGTCCCCGTCCTTCAGGCTGCCGGATTTTCTGGCATAGTCGTTCATGACACGGGTCAGGGCACGCTTGAAGCCCTCTTCGTGGGTACCGCCGTCTATGGTGGACATATTGTTGGCAAAGGTGACGATCATTTCGTTGAAGCTGTCGTTGTACTGCATGGCAACTTCCGCTGTAATGTCGCCCTTTTCCGCCTTCATATAAATGACCTGATTGTGTACCACCTCGCACCGTCTGGCGTTGTTCAGGTGTTCCACGAAGGAACGGATACCGCCGTCGTACTTCAGGTCGTATTCCACGTACTTCCCGTGGACGCCGCCCGCTTCCGTATCCAGCCTGATCTCCCCTCTGGGAATGGCGCCTTCGCTCTCATCGGCGTCGGTCAGCCCCGCATCCTTTTCGGCATCGGGAACATCTCCCTGTGCCCGTTCCAGCAGTTCTGCGATCTGGTCGGGTGTGCCTGTGCCGGCTTCCATTTCGTCCAGGGGATTGACGGCAATTTCCTCCCGCTCGTCCCGGAGAATGATCCGGATCCCGGCGTTCAGGAATGCCTGCTCCCTCAGTCTGGTCAGAAGGATGTCCAGATCAAATTCGGTTGTGTCGGTGAAGATTTCCGCATCCGGCTTGAAGCGCACATACAGACCGTGCCTGCCGTCCGCATCCCCCACACAGGCGAAGGGTCTGGCGATCCCGCCCTTTTCAAACCGGATGGTGTACCGCTTGCCTTCGTAGCAGTTGTCCACCTCCAGCCATTCGGACAGAGCGTTTACAACGGATGCGCCTACCCCGTGCAGACCGCCGGAGATCTTGTATCCCTGCCCGCCGAACTTACCGCCCGCATGGAGCACGGAAAAGACCACTTCCAGCGTGGGTCTGCCGGCCTGGTGGTGCATCTGGGAAGGTACGCCGTACCCGTTGTCCTGTACGGATACAGAACCGTCCGGATACAGTACCACTTCTATCCGGTCGCACCGTCCCGCCATGGCCTCATCGATGGAGTTGTCCACGATTTCGTACACCAGATGGTGCAGCCCCCTCTGGGAGGTGGTACCAATGTACATCCCGGGACGCTTCCGGACCGCTTCCAGCCCTTCCAGCACCTGTATCTGGTTTTCATCATACACCTGCCCTTCCGGCTCCGGCGCATTCTGCAGCATTTCGTTCTCGTTCATGTTGTTCTCTCTTTGTTTATGGTAATTATATTTTATGCAGTAGGTTTGTTTGAGGGAGAGACGAGGGTCGCTTTTTGAAAATAAAGCCTCTGTGTTCGCTGTGCGAAACAGGCAAAAACTTTTAACAGAGGTGAAATAAATGTCGCTGGGTGCAGCAGGCACGGCGAGCGTTCTGCGATACAGCGGTGACGGCCTTCACCTCTTAAGAAATAGTTGAGCGAGCTCCTGGGGGCCTCCACCCCAGTCGCCACAGACCGTTTACGATTGCGTGATTTCGTTTGGCTTCGGGGGTAAGACCCAAGTCCCGCTCTGCACCCATCCTGATAATTCTTAATTCTTACTTCTTAATTCTTAATTATCTCTCTCCTCTGCCCCGCAGCGCACCGGTAGAAAGGCGGGTGATGTACACCTTTTCGTCCGTCAGCACAAAGGCGCGGGGGATATCGGTGGTCAGAAGCTCCGTGACCCCTTCTTTTTCTTTTTTATGAAGGAACGCCTTTGTATCCGCTCCGGCAGAGCCGTCAAGATCAAAAAATCCGATGACCTCTCTGGAACGCACAAGAGTCCCTTCGCCGATGTGTAAAAGCATGATTTTCTTCCTTTTTCAGCAGCTGCACAAACAGTACAGCCGCAGGGCGGGATGTCCTGCGTTTTTGAACGCTCGTGTATCTTACTGCTTACTTGTTCATCCGCAGAGGCATCACAAAGTACATATATTCCTGTTCATTATCCTTTGCCCCCTTTACATCCAGCGCACGGTCGCCGAAGACTTCCGGTTCAGGGGAGGCATCTACGAAGGATGTGCCGCCGGCGGGTTCGATGACGATGCCCATCAGGGGGGAATTCAGTCGGATCCGGAGCATTTCGGTGTCCTGGGGGAGTGCACGGATGGCGTCCACCAGCAGGCGGCAGTTGAAGCCGATGGCCATATCTTCCCCTTCCATGGCGCAGGGCACTCTTTCAAAGACAGACCCGCCTGCGGAAACGGAGGAAATGGCAATGGAGCGGCTGGCACTCTCGAAAGACAGCTTGACATAGGGCTTGGAGTTGCCGCCCAGCTTGTCTTCAGTGATCAGGGACGCCCGTTCAATAGCGCCTGCCAGCTCCGAGGGAGAAACATAGCACTGGAGCCGGTACGTGGAGGGCAGGAATTTTTCATATTTCATAAATTCCGCATCGATCATACGGGTGAAGAACCAGATACCGTCAATATTGAAAATAATATGCTTCCGACCGATGATCATGGTCAGTTCATCTTCCGTGTCCCGGAGCATCTTGCCAAGGTCCCCGAGGAACTTGCCGGGGATGATCATCTCCGCATCGGGAGAGCCTGCGGGCAGTTCGGTTCTGGCAGCAGCCAGCCGGTTGCCGTCGCATCCCACCACCGTCAGCCAGCCGTCACGGATCCGGAACAGTGCGCCGTTGAATGCCGGTCTGGGGTCGTTCTGCCCCACGGCGAATGCGGTTTCCCCGATGATGTCTCTGATGATATGCTGGGGGATCTTATACACCCGTTCCCCGATAAACATGGGCATGGTGGGAAAATCCATCCCGTTCTGTGCCGTGATCTCAAAGGAGGACTGCCCGCCGGTAACTTTCACCCGGTTCCGGTCGTCGATCTCAATGGTCACATCGCCCTCCGGCATTACCCTGACGATCTGCAGGATCTTGGAGGTGTTGATACAGTAGATCCCTTCTTCTTCAATACGGCATTCCACCATGGTCTGCAGTCCCTTTTCCAAATCAAAAGCGGAAATACGGCAGGTGGCAGTCAGATCCCCCTCGAATTTCCCGTACTTCTCCCGGGGCGGACACTCAAACAGCAGCCCCTCCACCGTCGTCAGCGTATTCTTTACCTGCGAAATCCCGGAAGCCGGCAGCAGCGCCGCCAGCAGCTTCGCCTTGTCAAATGTTACCTTCATTGTACTTTATGCTCCTTTTTTCTGATTCACGGTTTGCGGGATACTTTTTCTGTCAGGAAAGCGCCGATGTTCCCCAGCCGGACAGCTCTTGGAATCCGAACACTTTGTGAACAACCTTTTGTTCGCTTTACCTGCAGAATGCAGGATTTTCGTCTCATCCTGCAATTTCGTTTCTGACGCCTGTCCGACCCTTCCGAACATTTTCATCCGGTCAAAACGGCGGCGCACCCGGCGTCCGGCATCCCTGTCCGACCCGGATTCTGCCCACTCCTCTGCGCGGGCGTTTAAAGATATAGATATAATCAAGTATATATAGTATAGTTTAAAGAATGCAGTCGTAGTAGCCGCCGTAGTAAGGGCAAAGTTGTGGATAAGTGGATTTTGTTGTAATTTCTTCCTGTTTATCCGATATATATCCCTTTTAGTCTATACAAAATCACCAATTCATCCCTACCGAATCCTGCCTGTACGTGGTTCCGGTATCCACTTGTTTCCTTGGATAAGCCCCGCCAAACCCGCAGGTTTGCTGTGGATATCCACACCCGCACTTTCCCGTACCGGTTCTTTTCGTGCAAATTCCTGGAATTATACAAAATTTTACATTTTCCACACCATCAGGGGATACTGACCGGTATGTGGAGAACTATGCTCCGGGAGAGTTTGCCCGGTGGTATAAACAGCTTTTCCACAGCCTTGTGATACCCTTTGTGGAAAAGTGTGAAACAGAGTTATCCACAATGGATTATCGGGGAATTCACAGGGGAAATGAAAGTTTTCCGCCTGTAGTCAACACCCTTTCCACAAGATATCAGATGCCTTGTTTGTATTTTCCACAACCTGTTGATAACCTGTGTGGAAAACAAATTTCAACCCATAGAAGACGGGTAAAAGCGTGTTGAAAAGCATCCGAAACCGCATCCATCCGGAAAAACGGCACCGGATCAGAGCAGCAGCAGTTCAGGCGTAGGGGAATCCCCGTTTATTCCCCCACCATACCAAAGCCGCGTTCCCCCGATAGTTCGCTTTGCTAAAACCGAAATATCAACAAGCTGATATTAGCCGCCCCGCTTGACTTCCTTGAGAACCTCCGCCACACCGGCTTCAAACAGCGTGTTGGTGGCCAGCTCGGATTCCACCATGGAAATGTTGGAATGGACAGTGGAATGGTCTCTGGCAAATACCGTCCCGATCTGGGGCAGGGACATTTTGGTTACCTGCCGGACCACGTACATGGCCACGTTCCGGGCGGTCTTGATCTCCTTTTTGCGGCTGACTCCCATGATGTCGGCAGCGGTCACGTTGTATTTCCGGGAAACAATGTCCACGATCCGGGAAACGGTGTCGCCCACGGGTTCGGTGTCTCTGAGATACTCCGGCAGCGTGGTCAGTACCATGTCCATGGAAATGGGCATCCCGGAAAGGAGATTTTTCGCCCCCAGCTTCTTGATGACCCCTTCGATCTGGCGGATATTGGACTGGAGGTTTTCCGCCAGGAAGTCGATAACGTCGATGGGCACTTCCAGATTGTTCTGGTCTGCCTTGTTTTTCAGAATGGCCAGACGAAGCTCATAGTCCGGCGGCTGGATGTCTGCAATCAGCCCCGCCTCAAACCGGCTGCGGATCCGTTCCTCCAGCGTGGTCAGCTCCTTGGGCGGACGGTCACTGGTGATGATGATCTGCTTCCGGTCCTCGTACAGTGCATCGAAGGTGTGGAAGAATTCTTCCTGGGTGGAATCCTTGCCCGCAATGAACTGGATGTCGTCGATCAGCAGCATATCCGCACTGCGGTATTTGGTCCGGAATTCCGCTGTAGCGTTGGCTCTGCCGCCGCGGATGGCTTCGATCAGCTGGTTCATGAATTCCTCGCCCTTGACGTAGATGACCTTCATGCCGGCGTCACGACGAAGGGCACGGTTGGCGATGGCATACATCAGGTGGGTCTTCCCAAGCCCCGAGGGACCGTAGATGAACAGCGGATTGATCTGCATCCCTACGTTTTCCGCCACGGACAGCGCCGCCGCATGGGCAAACTGGTTGGAGTTGCCCACTACGAAATTTTCAAAAGTGTAGTCTTCGTTGTAGCTCAGCTGCCGTTCCCCGCTGGCATTGTCAGCCGGTGCGGGAGCTGCTTTTTCCACCCCCGGAATGTTCACGGCAGCAAAACCGGGATCCTTACGGGTTTCTTCAAACTGCTCCTTCAGATAGGGAGAGGTCAGTCCGCCCCGGCGCATATCGGGCAGTTCACGGGTCTCTTCCTGCTGGTCTTTCGTCAGGGCACCGATCCTCTCGATCATGTCCACCGCTGCCAGCTCTTCCTTCATGGCCTGGGCCTGGTCTTTTTTCCGTTCTTCCACAATGGCGGTGGGATAGGGCACCCCGTCTACCCGGTTCAGTTCCGGTGCCAGGGAGGTGTCCGTGACGATCTCGATCCGGGGCGTATAGCCGATGACCTGCTCGATCTGCGTAGCCAGCATATCGGCGTATTTATCCAGAATGATGTTGCGCTTCATCTCGTTTTCCACGGCAAACACGGCCTTTTCCGGATCCAGATAATCCAGGCGGAAGTGCTTGAACCAAAGGTCGCAGGCGGTGGCGGAGATGCGGTTTTCACTCTGCATGGTTTTGAGCATGATCTGCCAGATGGCCGACAAATCCCCTGCGTTCAGATTCGACATGGGGTGCTCCTCCTCTTTTTCTTTTGATTTTCCTGTGTTTTTCAAGGTTTTTCCCCGTTTTTCCGGCGGGGCTTTTTTTACATTATATTATATAGCAATAGATAATTTATTATAGCATATTTCCCGGGGTTTGTCAAGTTTTTCTCTTTTGGCTTGCGGGGGCTTGGCGGTTCGTTTTTTTTGTTTTTCTTTTATTTTTGGCTTACAGCGGGGGGGATACACTTTGACCAAAGTGAGGGGGTGTCCTTCCGGACGGGACTCAGAGGATGAAAGGGATGGACTTAGGCAGTCCCTCCCTCTCACCCTCCGAGACCTCCCCTCTCCCACCCTTGCCGGAAGTGTAGCCGTGGAGGATACCAAACTTTTGGTTCATAAATAAGTTTATAAATATGTTAGTATATCTTTATCTTCTATCAACATTCCGTGCGACCTCAGCGCGCAGCGCCTGAGCCTGGATAAGGGAGGAGGGGTGGGAGGTCTCGGAGGGTAGGGGAGGAGGGACGGAGTGGCGCCTGAACACCGATCTCCCTCCTCCCCTATCCTCTGAGTCCCGTCCGGAAGGACACCCCCCGCTTTGGTCAAAGCAAAATCCAACCGCTGTAAGCCGAAATAATCTCCCAGCCCAAAAACCAACCAGCAAAACCAAACGCCCACCGCTGTCAAGCCAAAACAAAACAAAAACCCA
>JAFZET010000430.1 GCA_017560565.1 Clostridia bacterium
CCCCCAAAAACCTCACTTCTGCGGATCAAGGAACTGCCAGTAGGTCTTCAGGTAATCGACCCCGGACCACAGGGTCATGACGGTCATGGCGGCCATGGTCACGTAGGACAGCAGATGGTATTCGGTAAACAGGGGGATGGGCAGGATCACGGGTTCCAGCAGGATGGCAAGAATGCAGGTCATCTGGGTCACAGTCTTCACCTTCCCCAGCCAGCTTGCCGCCACCACCAGACCGCTCTTCTGTGCAGCCACCAGACGGATGGAAGTCACCGCCAGCTCCCGGAAGATCACCACCGCCGCCGCCCAGATGAAAACAGCGCGCAGGTAATCATACTTTGCCAGAATCCCCAGCATGGCGGAGATCACCAGAAACTTGTCCGCCAGCGGATCCATGAACTTGCCGAAATCGGTGATCAGGTTGTACTTTCTTGCGATCTTCCCGTCGATCATGTCGGTCAGGGAAACCACCGCAAAGATAACCGCCGTGATGATCCGCAGAGCCGTGTCACCGATGGGCAGAGGCACGCACAGACAGATCAGAAATACCGGCACCATGCAAAGACGGAATACCGTCAGTTTATTGGGTAAATTCATATCTTTTCCTCCTCAGAGCAGGATCGGCTTGCCCACCAGATCGTAATCCAGTGCGTCAGTGATCTTCACATCGATCATTTCCCCCTCGGCAATCCGCAGATTGGGCTTGTCGCAGGTGAACCACACCTTGCCGTCGATATCCGCCGCTTCCCCGTAAGTACGTCCGAAATGGGCTTCCGCAACGGGGTCAAAGCCTTCGCACAGCACATGAACTACGCTGCCCACCCGGGACTCGTTGAACGCTTCGCTGATCCGGTTCTGGGAACGCATCAGGATATCGCACCGCTTCTGTGCAGTCTTTTCGTCCACCTGATCCGGGAAATCGTAGGCGGGGGTGTCTTCTTCTCTGGAGTAAGTAAACACGCCCAGTCTTTCAAACCTGGTTTCCTTCACGAATTCCGCCAGAGCCTCAAATTCCTCTTTGGTTTCGCCGGGGAAGCCCACAATGGCAGTGGAGCGGAGTACGATGCCGGGCACTTCCTTCCGGAGGCGGGCAATGGCGTCTTTGATGGTTTCGCTGCCGCCGTGCCGGTTCATCCGCTTCAGCACATCGTCATGGATATGCTGGATCGGGATGTCAATATACTTCACCAGACGGGGGTTGTCCCGCAGTTCGGCCACCAGCTCGTCCGTGATCTTGTCGGGATAGCAGTACAGCAGGCGGATCCACGGAATCTTTGTGGCGTCGCAGATCCCTCTGATCAGTTCCGGCAGGGCGTAGTAGCCATACAGGTCGATGCCGTAAGCCGTGGTATCCTGTGCGATGATGTTCAGCTCCTTGACGCCCATGGCGTCCAGCATAGTGGCTTCTTCCACGATATCCTTCATGGTACGGGAACGCATCTTGCCCCGGATCCCCGGAATGGCGCAGTATGTACACCGGTTGGAACAGCCTTCTGCAATCTTCAGATATGCCATGTGGTCGCCGGTGGTGATGATCCGGTCACCGCCCATGGCACAGGTTTCCTTGTCCTCGAAGCTGGCGTACCGCTCTGCATCTTTCTTGCCCGCATTGTCCAGCACAGACTTGACAGCTTCCGCAATGTTGTGGATACTGCCCACGCCCAGCACGGCGTCCACTTCGGGCATTTCGGTCAGCACCTGTTCTCTGTACCGTTCCGCCATGCATCCGGTGACGATCAGACCCTTCAGGTCCTTGTTTTCCTTCAGCCATGCGATATCCAGAATGTTTTCGATGGATTCCTTCTTGGCGCTTTCGATAAAGGCGCAGGTATTGACGATGACCACATCCGCTTCGGTTTCCTCCGGGGTGATCTCATATCCGGCTTCCATCAGGTGATGGAGCATCACTTCCGTATCGCACAGGTTCTTGGAACATCCCAGCGACACAAAACCGACTTTTATCATATTCATATACTCCTTATATTTTCACATACTGTATGCGTACTCACAGATACTTTATTATAACACCAAACACCCCTGCTTTGCAACGGCATTATGTAAAAAATAAAACAGGATTTGTAAAGAAATACAAAAATCCTGTTTACAGCGGCAGATCAGTCTCTTCCGATGATCGAGCGCACCTCTTCTGTGGTATATCCCAGTCTTGCCAGAGCAGCGTATGCTTTACGGCGTTCATTCGGTTCTGTGGGCCACGGGGTATATTTCCGGCGGATCACTTCCCCCAATGCTTCCCGCCATTCCGGGGGAGAGATCTCTCCCAGTGCCGTATTGACGGCAGCGGCGGTATACCCATGACTGCCCAGATACGCCCGGATCCGCAGTTTCCCGTACCGGTTCCGGCGCAGGAGGGATCTTGCCAGTGCCTCCGCCTGTCCCGCTTCGTTGAGGTAACCTTTTCTGGTGAGAAAATCCGCCGCTTCTTCGGCACATTCCCGGGACGCCCCTCTGTCGCACAGCTTATGGATCAGCTCCCGTCTGCTTTTCGGTCCGGCGGAGAGGAGTTTCGCACCGTCCCTGACCGCACGGGTTGCGCCTGCAGCATGGGAAACCTCGTCATAAAACCGGGCATCCACCGGAACGGGTTCTTCCACATCCCCGATCCTGTAAGCGGACGCCAGCTTTTTCCACCGATTGGGAGAGAGCACAAACTCCTCGCTGTCCCCTTCCCCGTTTCCGATGGTGACAAACACATCGCTGTCCGAAATCACAAGCCCGAGCAGAAACATAATGACTCCCTCTTTTTAGTTATGAATTCAGAATTATGAATTAAGAATTTGACCGATCTGTTCGTTTTATGCACAGAACCCGTATTTGCCGAATAATTCTTAATTCTAAATTCTTAATTCTTAATTCTCCTTCACGCCGCCGTTTTCCACCTGACAGAACCGCACACGCTCCTTTGCGGCAACCACATCCGGTTCACAGGAGGTGACGATGATCTGCCGT
This sequence comes from Clostridia bacterium, assembly GCA_017560565.1. Classification (GTDB taxonomy): domain Bacteria; phylum Bacillota; class Clostridia; order Oscillospirales; family CAG-272; genus UMGS1696. The sequence goes on from JAFZET010000430.1 coordinate 2,965, forward strand.
TCTCCCAGTTCCTCCATGAGAAAGGCACGGCGGGATCCGTCCAGTTCGGAAAACACATCGTCCAGCAGGTACACCGGGGTTTCGCCTCCGTGGAGTTCAGCGCATCGGGCGGCTATGGCACCCTCCGCCAGCTTGATGGCAAGCACCATACTCCGCTGCTGTCCCTGGGAGCCGTACAGGCGGGCTTCCTTTTCGTTGAGCATCAGGCGGATATCGTCCTTATGGGTACCGAACAGCGTCACTCCGGCGGCAATTTCCCGTTCTCTGTGGATGGTGAGCCGTTCTCTGAGTCTCGCTTCCATCCCGGCAATGGATGGCTGTTCTTCACCGGGTGTGCCGGTCAGCAGGGGGCACGGTTCGTCCTCCTCCCCCACAGCATGGCTCTGGTAGGCAACGGAGGGCACTTCTCTCCCGCCGGTCATAGCGGAAAAATAATCGTTCACCGCATCAGCCATGAGAGAAACATACTCCTGCCGGTATGCGGCAATTCTGGCACCGTGGATGCTCATCTGCTCCGCATAGACTTCCCATTCGGCTTCGGTGACGCTTTGTCCGCCGCTTGCCAGTTTGATCAGGGCATTCCGGTCGGTCAGCAGTTTGGCGTATCTTCGCAGGTGGTTCAGGTATGCGGGGGACAGCTGGGACAGAGCCACGTCCATGAGGGTTCGTCTTTCCAGCGGTCCGCCCGTGACAATGGACAGGTGCGCCGGACAGAACAGCACGGCTCTCACGTGCCCCATCAGCTCCACCACGGAAGAAAGCTGGACGCCGTTTTTGGTAAACCGTTTCTTCCCGGTTTTCGGCAGGTAGGCTTCCAGTGTGGTGGGGTACTCGTGTCCGTCCCGCATACAGGTCAGCTCTGCACGGGCAAAGGGGGCACCGAACCGGATCAGCTCCCTGTCATGTGCCCCTCGGAAGGATTTCCCTCTTGCAAAGTAGTAGATCCCTTCCAGTATATTCGATTTTCCCTGGGCGTTCATGCCCCATAGCACGTTGACCCCCGGCGCAAATTCCACTCTGCAGTCCGCAAGGTTCCGGTAATCGGTATAGTGGATGGATGTTATCATCAGATATTTTTCGGTAAAACTTTCTCAATCAGCCATACAATTCCGTCGGCTGTGCTTCGTTAATTCTTATTTCTTCACTGTCCCCGCAGGGGACTATTCTTATTTCTTAATTTGTCCTTACTCTTCGTCCAGATCGTCTTCGTCATCGTCTTCATCGATGTCCAGCAGACGGATATCCAGTTCTTCGTCGTCATCGTCGTCCATATCGTCCCGGTCGATTTCCTTGGGGGTACCCATAGCCTTGATCTTTTCTTCGATTTCGGCAATCATGGCAGGGTCACTTTCCAGGAACTGACGGGCGTTTTCCTTACCCTGACCGATCCGGTTGCCGTCATAATAGAACCATGCGCCGGACTTTTCCAGAATGCCCAGTTCGGTGGCCATATCCAGCACTTCGCCGGACTTGGAGATACCGGTGCCGTATACAATATCGAATTCCGCCACGGTAAAGGGAGGCGCAACCTTATTCTTCACGACCTTGCACTTTACCCGGTTGCCGTAGACTTCGGTACCCTTCTTCAGGGCTTCGGTCTTGCGGATATCTATTCTGACGGAGGCATAGAACTTCAGCGCACGGCCGCCGGTGGTGACTTCGGGGTTGCCGTACATGACGCCCACCTTTTCACGGAGCTGGTTGATGAAGATCACGATACAGTTGGTTTTGGAGATGGTACCGGACAGCTTCCGCAGAGCCTGGGACATCAGTCTTGCCTGCAGACCCACATGGGACGCACCCATATCGCCGTCGATTTCCTGCTGGGGAACCAGAGCGGCAACGGAGTCGATGACCACGATATCGATGGCACCGGAGCGAACCAGTGCGTCGCAGATTTCCAGAGCCTGTTCGCCGCTGTCGGGCTGAGACACCAGCAGATTGTCGATATCCACGCCCAGTGCCTTGGCATACACGGGATCCAGTGCGTGTTCGGCGTCAATGAAAGCAGCCTCCCCGCCCAGCTTCTGGACTTCCGCAATGGAGTGCAGAGCCAGCGTGGTTTTACCGGAGGATTCAGGTCCGAAAATTTCGATGATTCTTCCTTTGGGCAGACCGCCTACCCCCAGCGCCAGGTCCAGTGCCACGGAACCGGTGGACACAGCCTGCACGGTCATCTGGGTATTTTCGCCCATCTTCATGATGGCGCCCTTGCCGTAGTCCTTTTCGATCTGCTTGATGGCAGTCTCCAGTGCTTTCTTTTTATCTTCAGCGGATGCGCCTGCTTCGGCACCAACGGTCTTTTTCTTGGTCTGCTTCATAGTAGTATGTACACCTTTCCGAACATAATTTCGTTTTTCTTTATTATACTATACTTTCCCGGAAAGTGCAAGAGGTTGGGGGAAGTTTTTTCTGCTTTTTCCCGATTTTTTACGCTCTCTGTCACGCAGAAATTTTCATCCGTTTCCACACCGGAGGGAGAAATCAACGGTAACTGAATCCATAACAAAACCGGCTCTGTGTAAAACCAAAGCCGGTCTGCTGTATAAAATACAGTATATTCGATCGCAGATCACTCTGCCAGAGAACGACCTTCCCATTCGGGGGCACGGTTCACGCCGAGGATATCCGCAGCGGTGGGTGCCAGATCCAAAATGGACACGTTTTCCAGCACCTGCCCGGGGGTAAACCGCTTCCCCAGGAAGAACATGGGGATGGTCATCTCCTCCGGCATTTCGGAGCCGTGACTTCTGTCGTGACCGCCGTGGTCAGCCGTCACAAGGATGGTATACCGATCCCCGAAGGCTTCCCACACTCTTTTTACGTTGTCAATGGCCGCACGGATGCAGTCCAGATACGCCGGAGACATCCAGCCGTTGTCATGCCCGCCCTTTTCATCGGTTTCCACCATGTACAGGAACACGAAATCCGGGCTGCTCTTTCCGATCCGGTCAATGGCAAGATCTGTGAGCCTGCCGTCCGTGGCGTCTTCCGCATAGGCGTTCAGGTACCCGGCAAATTTCAGGGATCCGGGACGGGACACATCCCGCAGGGGTTCCCAGCCGTAATACATGGCAGACACCCCTCCTGCGGCGGCAATCTGTTCAAACAGACCGTTCAGAGGACGCACCATGGGGGTGTAGGTATTGGTGCCGATACCGTGGCGGGTGGGAGGCACGCTGTGGAACATGGACATATGGCAGGGCAGGGTCACAGAGGGCACCACGGTACGGGCGTCCAGTGTATAGGAACCCAGCCGCATCATTTCTTCCACAAAGGGATGACCGCACTGCAGCACACCATCCGGGCGCATACCGTCAATGGAGACGAGAATTACCTTGTTTTCCATAGAAAACTCCTTTCGGGCAGGCGGAATTACTTCTCAATAGCGGCGATACGGCTCTGAGCAGCCTTCAGGCGGGCAGCGTCAAACTTTTCTCTCCGGTCAAAGGCGTAGATACCGTTCTTTTCCTGGTATACGTCCGTCAGCTGGGTGTAGCAGTAGGCGCACATCTTGGGGTGATCCAGCAGAACCTTGGTCAGGCCTTCGAAACGGGTGTAGAATTCTTCCAGCGTCTTGGGAGCTTCGCCATACCCCCAGGCAGCATTGTGGTCTTCATCCAGATTCCAGTAGATGCCGCCGAATTCGGATACAAAGTAGGGCTGACCTTCCTTGTAGGGCATATCGTCCTTGGGGAAGTTGTACCAGATGGGACCTTCACCGGTGGCAAGACCGCGGTGGTGTTCTTCCAGTTCGTCCGGCTTCTGGGTGTAGTCGTGTACGTCATAGATGTCGGTTTCCACGTGTACGTATCCGGAGGAGTCAATGATGGGGCGCATGGGATCGATGGCACGGGTGGCAGCGTACATGGTGCGGAAAATCTGGAAATTCCGTCTCGGACCGGTTTCGTTGAAGGGACACCAGCCTACAATGGCGGGATGGTTGTAGTCTCTTTCCACTTCCGCCAGCCATTCGGGCATAATGGACAGCAGTGCGGCGGGATTGGATTCGTCCAGACCCCAGTTGGGGAATTCGCCCCACAGCAGGTAGCCGGCACGGTCAGCGTGGTACAGCAGACGGGGTTCAAAAACCTTCATGTGCAGTCTGGCGCCGTTGAAGCCAACCGCCATGGACATTTCCACGTCCTTCTTCAGATCTTCGTCAGTGGGTGCGGTGTAGATGCCGTCCGGGTAGTAGCCCTGGTCAAGCACCAGTCTCTGGTATACGGGTTTGCCGTTGATCTCAATCGCATAGCCGTTGATCCGTACATCGCGCATACCGAAGTAGCTTTCTACGGTGTCATCCCCTGCCTTGACGGTCAGATCATACAGATTGGGTTCTCCTACATTCCACAGCTTGGGTTCGGGGATAGCGATACGCAGCTTGGCGTGCTTGCCCAGTACCTTGGCCTTACCGCAGGCAACCTTTTCACCAGCAAAGGAAACACAGGCAGTTACTTCGTCAATGGCGCAGTAGTCGCCTTCCAGTGTGACCAGAATTTCCACTTCTTCCGCCAGCACATCGGGGGTGATCTTCAGGTTCTTTACATAGTTCTTCGGCACATATTCCATCCATACGGTCTGCCAGATCCCGGTGCAGCGGGTGTAGTGACAGCCTCTGTTGTAGTAGCTGTGGTAGACCTGCTTGCCGGTGGGCTGGAGGGAGCTTCTGCCGTTGTCTTCCGCAAATACGGCAATGGCGTTTTCACCGGCATTCACGGCATCGGTTATGTCGATCACGAAGGGAGTATAGCCGCCGGTGTGGTCAGCAACCTTCTTATTGTTTACGTAGATTTCGCTGTAGTAATCAACTGCACCGAAGTGGAGCAGGATCCGACCGCTGCACTTGCACCAGTTTTCAGGCAGGGTGAAGTTTCTGCGGTACCAGCAGGCGGCAATGAAGTCCACGTATTCGATACCGGACAGCTTGGATTCGGGCACGAAGGGGACGGTGATCTCATGGGTGTAGGCTTCTGCGGGAGCTTCCCACATTCTGCGTTCTCTTCCGGAGTTGCCGAAATCGAAAGCGAATGCCCATTTGCCGTTCAGGTTGAGCCAGTTGTCACTGCGCACCAGTGTCGGGCGCGGATACTCAGGGCGGGGAATGGTTGTCATAGTGTTAGTCCTCCTTTGGTATTGGGGAATTGAGTGAATTAAGAATTCAGAATTATGAATTAAGTTAACGCTGAATTACGACACCGCTGTTGGCTGAATAAACGATATAAACCGTAGGGTGGGTCAATCCCGCCCTACAATCATCGACCTTAATGAAACCGGGTTAATCATCGGTTACTTAAGAATTATAATGGTAAAGACACCCCCTGTCAGAGGTTTTATTTCCACTCATCCGTGTAAATGCCGGATATGCCCATTTCAAAATACTTTCCCTGTTCCTCATCACCGTTGACGGTATGTACATACAGAGGAATCCCGGCTTTCAGCATTCCGTTTACATATCCCTTCACATCGCACAGCTCATAGGAAAAGGTAAATCCCAGCAGGGGATGACCGGCGGCGTATTCACACAGGGCTTTGGTGTCGGTCTTGCTGTTCCAGTCCAGCATATACAGGGTGTAGATAATGTGGTCAAATCCGGCTTCTCTGACGGCATCGTATTCATCGCCGTTGTAGATCTGGATAATGAACCGGTCGGTCAGGTCAGGATACCGCTCTGCGATCATGGCGGCGGCTTTCGGGTTGTCCGTTTTGATGTCCGTGATGATATACAGATCCGGATGCTCCGTCATGAACTGTGCCAGGGACTCCAGCCACAGGGGGGTATATTTGTCATAGATCCGGCAGTTTTTGAACTGTTCCAGGGTCAGTGCCGTGCCGTCTTCGGGGACAGCGGAAGTATACTGCCGGTACCAGTCGTGGATACAGGCAAGATCGCTGTCGGCAGTGAACTGGAAATCGATCTCGATATACCGGCATCCCGCCTCATAGGCACCGGTCAGGGCTTCCAGACTGTTGGAACCTGCCATGCCGTCAATAGCACCGGCGGCGTGGGTGATGTACCAGATAGACTGCTGCAGCTGGGCATGGCTGTCCGGCAGAGGCTCGGCAGCATACACGGAAGCATCCGGCGGCAGGACGGGGTTGGGTGAAGATGTTCCCACAGATCCGCATCCGGTCAGCACAAGCAGGGCTGCCAGTGTGGTAAGAATGGCTTTTTTCATATTCGTTACAGATACACAAAAGGAGGCAGGACACCGTCCTAACCTCCTCGTATGCAGAAATATCTGATTATTCTTCGTCAGCAGCTTCAGCTTCGTCGGCGTATTCTTCGTCAGCGGCAGCTTCTTCCAGCAGAGCGCGGATGGACAGGCTGATCTTGCGGTTGTCCATGTCGATAGCGGTAACCTTAGCGGAAACGATCTGGCCAACTTCCAGAACTTCTTCAGGCTTTGCGATCTTGTGGTCAGCGATCTGGCTGATGTGGATCAGACCGTCGCAGCCGGGAACGATTTCAGCAAATGCACCGAAGGGCATCAGGGAAACGATGCGAACTTCTGCAACGTCGCCTTCCTGATACTGGGTGGTGAAGATGTTCCAGGGGTTCATTTCTTCGGTCTTGTAGCCCAGGGAGATGCGACCCTTTTCACGGTCGAAGGACTTCACGTAAACGTGCAGCTGATCGCCGATGGAAACCACTTCGCTGGGATGACGTACTCTTCTCCAGGACAGTTCGGAGGTATGTACCATACCGTCAACGCCGCCCAGGTCTACGAATGCGCCGAAGGAGGTCAGGCTCTTTACTTCGCCGTCGTATTCCTTGCCTTCTTCGATGGAAGCCCAGAATGCTTCTTCCTTGGCTTTTCTTTCTTCTCTCAGGACGGCACGGATGGAAGCGTAAGCTCTCTTCCGGTCGGTCTTGATTTCGATGATCTTAACCTTCTGGGTGGTGTTTACCAGTTCGGTCAGGTCGCCTTCCTTCGGTACGCCGGTCTGGGAAGCGGGGATGAATACGCGAACAGCGTTCAGGGAGATGATCACACCGCCCTTAACGGCTTCCACGATCTTGCCTTCCAGGATTTCGCCGGATTCGTATGCGTCTACGATGGCGATCCAGTTGGATTCGGCGTCAACACGGGTCTTGTCCAGGGTAGCCAGACCGTCGATGTCGGATACCTTAACAACCTTGGCCTTTACTACATCACCGATCTTGTACAGGTCTTCCAGCTTGGCGGACGGATCGTCGGTTGCCTTGTCGTGGGTCAGCACGCCGGTAGCCTTGGAACCCAGGTCCAGGTGGATTTCATTGTTCGATACGGCAATGACTACACCCTCTACGATGTCTCCTGTATTTAAAGTTTTGATGGACGCTTCGAGCAGTTCAGCAAAGTTTTCGTGCTCATTCATGGTTTCATATACCTCCTGTATTACACTGTCCGGCGTCGATGCACCGGCAGTTATTGCAACTTGATGATATGGCCCGGGATGCATGTTCTCCCGGAGAGAATCGGGGCCGTCTACAAACAGTACCGCGGGGCAGTGTTCCCGGCAGACCTGTGCCAGCTTCCGTGAGTTGGAGCTGGAAGGAGAGCCTATTACAACCACCAGATCGGACTGTGCGGCAAGGCCAGCAGCTTCTTTCTGCCTGTTTTCAGTCACAGTACATATTGTATCAAAAATTTCTGCGTTTGTATATAGTTTTTTGAAAATTTCTATGCTTTTTTTCCATTCTGAACATTTTTGTGTGGTTTGTGCAGCCATCGATACTGATTTTGTTTCATATTGCACATACGCATTTGACGAAATCCACAAATCCAGCTCTTCCGCCGTTCCGAATACCACACCGGGTCCCCGCAGGCAGCTCATGATCCCCTCCACTTCGGGGTGATCCGCCGCTCCCAGCAGGGCAAAAAGCCTTCCCTCGCCGGAATTGTCATGGGCAATCCGCCGCACCCGTTCCACAAAGGGGCAGGTACAGTCCACAAGGGTAAGACACTCTGTTTCCGCCGCACAGGCTGCCAGGGTTTCCAGCACGGAGCGCACTTCACCATGGGCACGGATGATGACAGTGATCTTCTCTCCCGCCTTTGCCCTCTGCAGAATCCCGTCCACATCTTCCCTGCCGATGACGCCGCATCCCAGTGCTTCCAGATGGGCGCAGTAGGCGTCGTTGTGGATCAGTCTGCCCAGAGTGAAGACGTGTTCGTCCGGCTGTTTTTCCCGCAGGATCCGTTCCACTGTATCCGCCGCACGGCGCACACCGGGACAGAACCCCGCTTCTTTTGCGATGGTAATATTCATTCCGCCTCCCCGGTTTCCGGAGCCGCCCCATCCTCACCGTATTTCAGGGCGCAGACCTTTTTGAAGATCAGCTCCGCTGCGTGCTGGTATTCCTTCACACCGCCGTTCACAAAGCCCAGATCTTCATAGGGGATGGGTTTACCGAAGATCACGATATTGCGGCGGAAGATACAGGTCTTGCCCCGCCGGGAATCCAGAAACACCGGAATCACATCGGATTTGGTGTGGTAGGCGATCATGCCGATGCCGCCTTTGACTTCCGTTGTCCGGGGGTCGGTACTGCCGTGCCGGTGTCCCTGAGGAAAGATGCCGATCAGCTCCCCCTCTTCCAGCATACGGATGGTACGCTTGATGCTGCCCACATCCGCCCCGCCACGGTTCACGGGATAGGCACCCAGACCGGTGATCAGCTGTGCCAGCAGGGGAATTCTGAACAGCTCCTTTTTGGCCATATACCGAACCTGCCTTCTGGCGGCTGCCGAAATGATCAGCACATCGTCAAAGGCGGTATGGTTGGAGGCCAGAATGCATCCGGTGTCCGGCAGATTTTCCCCGTGCACCGCCTGCAGCCGGTAAGCCCAGCGCACAACGGGTGCGAAAATCTTATACATGGTTCTGTAAAAGCTCATGTCGGTTTCCTTACTTCTCTTCTGCGGCTTTCCGCATCAGAGAGATGATATAGTCCGCAGATTCTTCGATCCCGTAGTCATCGTTCACGAACAGTACGGCATCCTCGGCGGGTACACAGGGAGCGGTTTCTCTTTCCCTGTCGTTTCTGTCTCTGGCTTCCATATCCGCCAGCACTTCTTCATAGGTATCGGGAAGCCCTTTTGCCTGCAGTTCCAGATAGCGCCGTTTTGCTCTGGCGGGCAGAGTTGCGGTCATGAATACCTTGACTTCCGCCCGGGGCATGATGACGGTACCGATGTCCCGTCCATCCATGATGACGCCGCCCCGCTCTGCCAGATCCATCTGCAGATCCAGCAGCTTCTGCCGTACCTCAGGGATTTTGGATACAGCGGAAGCATAAAAGGAGGCGTCCGGCGTGCGGATCTTATCTCCGACAGCCTCACCTGCCAGCAGAACCACCTGGGTTCCGTCCCGCCAGGTCAGCTCAATATCCAGGGAATCCAGCAGACCGATGATCCCGTTGGTATCATCCGCCGCCACACTGTTCTGCATGGCCCACAGTCCCACCGTGCGGTACAGTGCGCCGGTATCCACATACACAAGCCCGGTCTTCTCAGCGATCTTTTTGGCGATGGTGCTCTTCCCCGCCCCGCTGGGACCATCCAGGGCAACTCTCAGTTTATTGAAATCCATAAAAAATATTCCTTTTATCAAATTAACGATGATTTACCCGGTTTTAAACGAGAATGATGTGGGCATCCCGCCCTACGGTTTATACCATTTATTCAGCCAACAGCGGTTTAGTTCATCATTGACTTAAGTTAACGCTGAATAACTCGAGTTTTTGCCCGAAAAGGCTTGAATTTATGGACTTTTTGGGCAAAAACAACCTTAAATCAGCGTTTACTTAAGTAATACCATCCCGTCAGCCGCCGATACAGCCGTCCCGGTAGTATACTTCTTATTTCTTATATCTTATCTCTTACATATTCCGCCGCTCCCTGTCCGGCAAGAACACCGGTAGAGAAGGCGATCTGCAGGTTGTAGCCGCCGGTGTAGGCGTCCAGATCCAGCAGCTCTCCCGCACAGAATACGCCGGGCAGCTTCTTCAGCATCATATCCTTCGGAGAAACAGCTCCCGTATCCACACCGCCGCAGGTGATGATGGCTTCTTCCATAGGGCGGAATTTTATGGGAGTGAACGGCAGTGCCTTCAGGGTTTCGCAGAGCTTCTGCCGCTGGACTTTGGTAATGGCACCCGTTTTGCACCGCTCAGGAATGCCGGACACCCGGATCACCCAGGGAATCAGACGCTTCGGCAGAAGATCATCCAGGGCATTGCAGAAATCCCTTGCGCTGTATTTTGCAAAATCGGAAAGGAGCCTTTTGTCCAGCTCCTCCATGGTAAGGGCAGGCTTTAAGTCAATGGTCAGCCGATAATCGGTGACGCTGCCCTTCTGCATATTGGCACTGGCGGACAGCACAAGGGGACCGGTCAGTCCGAAATGGGCAAAAAGCATTTCCCCCTGTTCGGAAAACACTTCTTTTTCGCCACGATATGCATACAGGGTCACATTCTTCAGGGTCAGAC
>JAFZET010000431.1 GCA_017560565.1 Clostridia bacterium
GAAGTGCCCTACCGGCTGACAAACTGTGCGATCCATCTGGTGGATCTGACTGCGCTGGTGGCCGGTACCCAGTGTCGGGGACAGTTTGAATCCCGTGTGCTGGGTCTTCTGAACGATGTGAAATCCCAGGGAAACGTGATCCTGGTCATTGACGAAGTCCACAATCTGGTGGGCGTAGGGGATGCAGAAGGCAGTATGAACGCCGCCAATATTCTGAAACCCGCCCTGTCCAGAGGCGAAATTCAGGTCATCGGTGCCACCACCATGACCGAATACCGGAAGTATATCGAAAAGGATTCCGCACTGGAACGGCGTTTCCAGCCTGTGACGGTGAATGAACCTTCCATCGCCGACACGGTGGAGATTCTGAAGGGGATTAAGGAATATTACGAAGCCTACCACAATATCAGAATCCCGGAAGCAGTGCTGGAATCGGCGGCTGTGCTCAGTGAGCGGTACATCACCGACCGGTATCTGCCGGACAAGGCCATTGACCTGATCGATGAAGCGGCGTCCCATATCTCGGTGCATTCCGCAGTTCTGACGGAACGGTATATGCTCCGGGACAGAAAGACTTTTGTGGAAAAGAAACGGGGCGAAATGGAAGCGGCGGAAGTGAAATCGGACGATCCCGCTGCCATGGAAGCGCATTACAAGGCTCTGGCGGATCTGAAAGCAGAGGAATACCGGATCGATGAACGGCTGGGCGAGCTGGAACCCCAGTGCGAGGCTATCCGGATGACCGAAGCGGATCTGGCGGACGTGATCGAGATCTGGACGGGCGTGCCTGCCTCCACCATTACCGAAAGCGAGTATATCCGGCTGGCGGAACTGGAGCTGCGGCTGCAGAAACGGATCATCGGTCAGGACGAAGCGGTGAATGCTGTGGCCCGTGCCATCCGGAGAAACCGTGCCGGTGTTTCCTATAAGCGCAAGCCCGTGTCCTTTATCTTTGCCGGACCTACCGGGGTAGGGAAAACGGAACTGGTGAAGGTGCTGGCAGAAGATTTGTTCTCCACACCGGATGCCCTGATCCGTGTGGATATGAGCGAATTCATGGAAAAATATTCCGTATCCCGGATCATCGGCTCTGCGCCCGGATATGTGGGGTATGACGATGCTGGACAGCTGACGGAAAAGATCCGCAGACGCCCCTATTCCGTGGTGCTGTTTGACGAGATCGAAAAGGCACACCCGGATGTGATGAATATCCTGCTGCAAATTCTGGATGACGGGATCATCACCGACTCCCACGGGAAGCAGGTGGATTTTTCCAATACGGTAATCGTGATGACCACCAACGCAGGTTCTTCCACCGGCAGCAATGCGGCAGGCTTTACCATGAGCACAAGTGCTGTGGCAGAAGACCGGACAAAGAAGGCACTGAACGACTTCCTCCGTCCCGAGTTCCTGAACCGGGTGGACGAGATTATTCACTTCCGCCACCTGACAAAGGAAGATTTCGCCTATATTGCCCGTATCATGCTGGGCGATCTTGCCGGGCAGCTGGCAAAGAAGGGGATTTCCACGGTATTCCACGAAAAGGTATATGCCTATGTGGCGGATAAATCCTTCTCGGAAACCTATGGGGCAAGAAATATGCGCCGCCTGATCCAGAAAGAGATCGAAGACCCCATCGCCGGGGAAATCATTGGGAAAAAGGGTGCGGTATCTGCGATTTCCGTTGACGCCGGTGCGGACGGGATTACGCTGGTGTCGCTGTAAAACAGTATGAAAAGAAATGACTGGCATCTGCGGGAGGCGGACTCTGTTCTTGCCGAACTGCAGACGGATATGTACACCGGGCTTTCTTCCGCTGAAGTGACCCGCCGGAGAAAAACGGATGGGCCGAACCGGATCTGGTACATACCCCGCACCTCTGTAAAGGAAACCATGCTGGCCTGTCTGGCGGATCTGGCGACCCTGCTTCTGGTCGTCACAGCCATTTTTGCCGCTGTGTTTGAGGAAAGCCGGATGGCGTTTGCCATTGTGGGGATCCTGCTGCTGGGAGCGGTGCTCCGGACGGCGGCTTACTGCAAGGCGAGACGGATCCTGGAAGACAACGCCCTGGAAGGGATCCCTACCTGCTCGGTTCTGCGGGACGGAAAGATGGTTTTGCTCCCGGCGGATGCGCTGGTGACAGGGGACATCGTTTTCCTGGAAGGGGGCGGCATGGTTCCGGCGGACGGACGGATCGTGGCGGGAGACGAGATGGCGGTGTCCGAAAGAGGAATTACTGCCAATCGGGAAACCGTCCGGAAGTTTGAAACGGTGATCCGCACGGAGGAAAAGGAAAGTGCCATCCCGGCGGAATACCGTTCCAATCTGCTGTACGCCGGCTCCACGGTACTGTGGGGACAGGCAAGAATGGCGGTGACCTCCACCGGGGCGGATACGCTGATTGTGCGCAAGCAGGGCGGAATCCGGGTGCCCGCAGGAGAAAAACTGCCCTTTGAGGAGCGTCTGAACCGGTGGTGCCGGGCGAGTTCGCTGATCATGCTGGCCTGTGTGCTGGTCATCACGGCACTGGCACTGTTTCTGGGACACGGCTTCACGAATACATTTCTGACTTCCATGGCACTGGCGGTGGCTTCCATGAGCGAATATCTGACCACCATTGCCTATATCATCATTGCCGTCGCCATGCAGGATACCGGCAGACGGCGGGGCGGCAAAACCAGTGAAAAACAGCGGAAAGCGGCTGTTATCAACGACTCCGCTTCCATTGCCCGTATCGCAGGTCTGAAGCGTCTGGTGCTGTCGGATATCCGGCTGCTCAAGTCCGGTGAGATGGCACTGCACAGCTGGTATGCTGACGGAAAGCTCCATGACTTCTCCCGTTTTGGGGCAGACCGGGTGGAGGAAGACCTGCTGAGAAACCTGCTGAAGCTGTCCCTGGCTACGGTGGGGGGACAAAAGCTGCATACCTCCCTGTCCGGTGGAGCCATCACTGCCATGCCGGAAAAATTCACCATGCTCCAGCGGGCGGCGGATGAGCTGACAAAGCTGACGGAACGTCCGGTGGACTATTCCTTCACGGATCTGGACCGGGTGGGCGGTGGCATCGGAATCTCCGGCGGTCTGGACACGGTGCTGATCCAGGAAAAAGGGGATATTTTTGCGGTGATCACCGGGGATATCGGTAAAGTTCTGCACTGCTGTCAGTATTATGAGATGCAGGGAAAACCGGTGCCTCTGGATGAGGCGAAGCGGAAGCAGATCTTTGCGGAAGCGGCGCATTTCACCGGTATGGGGGCAAAGGTGATCGCCTGTGCCAAACGGAATTCTCCGTATACCACCCTGAACCGGCTTTCTCTGCTCCAGTCGGCCATGACCTTCGTGGGCTTCTGCGCCATAGCGGAACCGCCTGCCGGGGGCGTAAGAGAAAACACGGAACGGCTGAAATCGGTAGGGGTTTCCCTGGTTCTTCTGTCAGACGATCCGGAAAGGGATCTGTATTACGGCAGAGAAATCGGGTTGTTTGATGACAATACCATCGTACTGAACCGGCAGACCGGTGGTGCGATACCGGGAGAGGGCACGGTTCTGGTGGAAATGCCGCCGGTGCAGGGTGCCGATCTGTCCCGGAATGTGAGCGATTCCCGGATGCGGTTTCAGAGGCTCCAGGTTCTGCTGGCTCCTTTTGCGGACAAAACCAAAAAAGCCAGACGGACAGCGGTACTGGTACGCAGTGCTCTGGATGCCCGTATGCTGACCCTGGGGGATGTGGCGGTGGCGGTGGGAGATTCGGATACCCGTCCTCTGCCCCAGCCCCTGAAAGCCAAAGCGGATATTATTGTTTATCCCGGCGGTGGGTGCGGCGGTCTTTCGGAAACCGTGGAAGCCATGTGCCAGTCCCGCAGGGCGCTGTACCATATGTGGTGTGCGGCGGTATACCTGAGTGCTTCCCAGATCTCCAGAATGGTGCTTCTTCTGCTGGCGGTGCTTCTGGGCTTTGCCATGCCCACGGCGGCTGCTCTGGTGGGGATCGGTCTTGTCATGGACTTTGCGGCGGTGCTGGTGATGGCGTTTATCAAAGCACCGGAGGACGCTCTTGCCATTCCCGGCTGGCAGATGGGTCTGCCCAGGGAAAAGACCGCTTTGACCGCCACACTGGGCATGGGACTTCTGTGGGGTGTCCTGCAGGGAAGTCTGCCGGTGGTATGTATGCTGCTGGGTACCTCCCATGTAGGTACGCTGACGGCATCGATCCTGTTGTCCCAGCTGTGTCTGACCGGAACCATTGGACACAGAGCATCTTTCTTCCGGTGTCGGTTCCATGTGGCATATATGCTGTATGCCCTGTTTGCGTTTCTCTGCACAGCTGTTGTCCTGCTTGCGGATACCGCTCTCTGGTATACCTATCTCTTTGCACTGATACCGCCGGTGGTGCTGACCGCTGTATGGGAGCTGATCAAAGGCAGACTGAACGGCAGAAGAAAGAAACGGAAAAAGACCCGGAAAAAAGCAGAAGAAATGCCTGCCGGAACGGAAAACACGGTTGAGGAAACCGATGAAAAAGAGCCGGTTGCCGAAGAGGAGGCAGATTCTGACGGCGAAAAAAAGGATTCTTTGCCTGCCGGTGAAAGCAGGTCGGCAGACAGCGGAAAGAGAGCCTGAGAGGGTTCTCTTTTTTCGCTGCAAAAATCTGAAAATTTCCTCCAAAAACAGAAATTCGATGGGGGAATATCGAAATATCTCTTGTAATTTTCGGGGGAATGGAGTATAATAATAGAGAATGCATGAAAGCTGTATTGTATAGAAAGGAATCTTAAAACGTATGGCTGAAGAAAAAAACAACTGTACCCATGACTGTTCCACCTGCAGTGCGAACTGTTCTTCCCGCAGCCAGGCGCCCACATACGAAGAGCCTCACAAGGACTCCAAGATCGGTCATGTGATCGGTATCGTATCCGGCAAAGGCGGCGTGGGTAAATCTATCGTTACTTCCATGCTGGCTACCACCATGCGCCGCAGAGAACACACCGTGGGGATTCTGGACGCCGATATCACCGGTCCTTCCATTCCCAAGGCATTCGGCGCCAAAGGGGACATCCTGTCCACCGGTGACGGTCTGCTGCCCCTGGAAACCAAGACCGGCATCAAGATGATCTCCGTCAACCTGCTGCTGGAAGAAGAAACCCGTCCCGTTGTCTGGAGAGGACCTGTCATCGCCGGGACTGTCAAGCAGTTCTGGACCGATGTTGTGTGGGATGATACGGAATTCCTGTTCATCGATATGCCTCCGGGAACCGGTGACGTACCGCTGACCGTATTCCAGTCCATTCCCCTGGACGGCATCATCATCGTGACCACTCCCCAGGATCTGGTTTCCATGATCGTCAAGAAGGCTGTGAATATGGCCGCCATGATGAACATTCCGGTAATCGGTCTGGTGGAAAATATGTCCTATGCGGTATGCCCCGACTGCGGCAAGGCCATCAACGTCTTCGGTGCTTCCAAGGCGGAGGAAGTGGCTGCGGAATGCGAAATCCCCTTCCTGGGCAGACTGCCCATCGATCCCAAGCTGGCCGCTCTGTGCGACAAGGGGATCATCGAGCTGATGGAAAACGACTACATGGAAGCCGTTGCCGACAGCGTGGAAACATTTGTTGCCAATAAGTAATACAATATACAGGAGGAATCCAAAGTTATGAAAAAGTCTATGACCACTCTGCCCTTCAAGGGTACCACAGAGCAGAAGATCGCTCTGGACAGACTGATCGCCGATTACAAGGGCCAGGCCGGCGCACTGATGCCTGTTCTGCAGAAGGCACAGGATATCTACGGCTATCTGCCGGAAGAAGTTCAGAGAGCCATCGCTCAGGGTCTGGGCGTTCCTTACTCTGAAGTATTCGGCGTGGTTACTTTCTACTCTCAGTTCCTGCTGAGCCCCAAGGGTACTTATCCCGTAGCTGTATGTCTGGGTACTGCCTGCTACGTTAAGGGCTCCGGCATCCTGATGGAAAAGCTGGAAGAACTGCTGGGCATCGGCAACGGCGGCATCACTCCCGATCTGAAGTTCAGCCTGGACGCAACCCGCTGCATCGGTGCCTGCGGTCTGGCTCCCGTTCTGACCATCGGCGAAGACGTTTACGGTCGTCTGGAACCCAGCCAGCTGCCTGAAATCCTCAAGAAGTATCAGGATCAGTAATTTCTGAACAAGTCCCCCGGCTCCCACCCTACATATCCGATAAAGCTCACGTTTTTACCGGGATTTCCCCGGAGAAGGATATAACAAGCTTATGAAAATCAAAGAAATTCAAGACCTTTTACAGGCAGAGCTGCTCTGCGGGGAAGAATTCCTGGACGGGGAAGTAGACTCCGCGTGCTGCAGCGATATGATGAGCGACGTTCTGGCTTACGTGAAAGACCAGGGCGTGCTGATCACTGGTCTGGTAAATGCACAGGTGATCCGTACCGCCGCCATGATGGACATCGTTTGTGTCGTATTCGTGCGCAGCAAGATTCCCACCGAGGAAATGCGGATCCTGGCAGAAGAATGTGGGATCGTTGTTATGCGCTCCGCCAGACGAGCCTATGAGGCCTGCGGAATCCTGTATTCCAATGGTCTGACCGGACAATAAGGAGGAGACGGTATGCACGAACCCGTGAAATTTCACTTTGACGTAGACGGCGAGAACTTTTCCTCTGCCGGAGAAGCATCTGTTATGGTGAAGAAGAAGCTGCGCCAGCTGGGATTCTCCCCGGATGTGATGCGCCGCGTGTCGATCGCTATGTATGAAGGCGAGATCAATATGGTTATCCACGCCAACGGCGGCACTGCCGATGTGACGGTGGGAGACGAATACATAGAAATCGTTCTGGCGGACAAAGGTCCCGGGATCCCCGATATCGATCTGGCTATGCAGGAAGGCTATTCCACTGCCAGAGACAATATCCGAGCCCTCGGCTTCGGTGCCGGTATGGGTCTTCCCAATATGAAAAAATACACCGATGAAATGCATATCGATACGGAAATCGGTGTAGGCACCACCATCACCATGCGTGTCAATATCTGATACGGTACCTGTCCTCCGGGGTTTCCCCGAATAGGAGAACAAACCGGCTGACCGGAAAATGTTGCGCCTCAGACAACAGAAAAACACGAGGTGAAGCATGAAAGAATACAAGCATTCAGTTTCACTGGATGTGAGCAAATGCAAGGGCTGCACAGCCTGCCTCAAACGCTGTCCCACCGAAGCGATCCGGATCCGGGACGGTCACGCAGTGATCAGCGCCGAAAGGTGTATCGACTGCGGTGAGTGCATTCGGGTGTGCTCTCATAAAGCCAAAAAAGCAACCCACGACTCTCTTGATAAAATGGAAGAATTCCGCTACCGGATCGCACTGCCGGCCCCTGCGCTGTACGGTCAGTTCGATAATATGGACAACATCGGCTTTATTATCGAAGGACTTTACAAAATGGGATTCGACAAGGTGTTCGAGGTGGCAAGAGCGGCGGAACTGGTGTCAGCCTATACCAGAATCTATCTGAAAAAAGACGATATCCCGAAACCCGTGATCAGCTCTGCCTGCCCCGTGATCCAGCGGATGATCAGCATGAACTATCCCTTCCTGTGCGAGAACATCATTCCTCTGCTGCCGCCCATCGAAGTGGCTGCGGGGCTTGCCAGAAAGGAAGCCATGGAAGAACATCCCGAGCTTGCTCCGGAGGATATCGGTGTATTCTTCATCTCTCCCTGTCCCGGTAAAGTCAGTTATGTAAAGAACGGCTTTGCAGGGGATAAAAATGCCGTGGACTATGTGATCTCTGTCAGAGATGTGTATTTCCGGCTGATCGATGTGATGAAGCATATCGACGATCCTGCAGAATCCACCGA
>JAFZET010000432.1 GCA_017560565.1 Clostridia bacterium
ACAACGGCTCGGATGATTATATTTGTCTGGAAAAAAAGATCAAAAAAGGGGAGCTGACCCAGAAGCTGCAGACCCGGCTGACCAGAGCGCAGTGCGAGGACATTCTTGCCGGCAGGCTTGACTGGATGCGACAGCAGAAAGACGGACTGCTTCTGCAGCTGTATACCTGTATGCAGGAGGGTCTGCGTCCGAAAACCATTGTGGAATACGACCGGATTCCCTTTGTGTATGCCCCGGGAAATACCCGTGTCACCATCGACAGGAATATCCGCTCCGGCGTGTCTTCCACCGATCTGTTCGGGGAGATCCCGCTGGTACCCGTTTCTCCCGCCGATGTGCTGGAAGTCAAGTTTGATGCGTATCTGCCGGATATTGTGCGCCTGCTGACAGCCGGACTGGAATCCCGCAGAACGGCAGTATCCAAGTATGCCATGTGCCGCAAGTGCCTGTGACGCCTTTATACCGACCCCAATAATCAAAATGTGAGGATGTAAAAATGTTATCTTTTGCCGATCTGTTCAAGTCCAATGCCCTGTCGCAGGATATCACTCTGTTCACCCCTGTGGATACCGTTCTGTTCCTGGCCATCGCGTTCGGGCTGGGTATGTTCATTTATTATGTCTATAAGCTGACATACACCGGCGCCATGTTTTCCCGTTCCTTCGGGCTGTCCCTGGTGGTGCTGCCCATGATTTCCACTTTCATCATTCTGGCTGTTACCTCCAATGTGGTGCTGTCGCTTGGTATGGTGGGGGCGCTGTCCATCGTCCGTTTCCGTTCCGCTATTAAGGATCCGCTGGATATTGTGTATCTGTTCTGGGCGCTGTCCGTGGGCATCGTGCTGGGGGCAAAACAGTATTTTCTGGCGATCCTCGGCTCTCTTATCATCGGCGGCATTCTGTTCCTGCTTGCCAGAGTGGGACGCTGTGGAAAAGATTTTATCGTAATTCTGGAAATTTCTGACGGAAATGCGGAACAAAATGCATTTTCTGTCGTCAAAGAATATGGAAAGCGTGTCAGTGTGAAAACCAAGACCGTTTCCGATGACACCATGGAGATCACTTATGCCGTGTCCCTGGAAAAGGATGAAGCGGAGCTTGTAAACAAGCTGAAGGCCATCCGCGGCGTGGAAAAAGCCGTTCTGGTCAGCTATAACGGCGATTACATGGAATGAAGCGCAACATAACATAATGAAAAAAACTGAAAAATATAAAGAAGAGAGGTAAATACTGCATGGGAACCAAGCTGCTTGTTGTAGACGATGATGCCAACATCTGTGACTTACTGAGACTGTATTTTGAAAACGAAGGGTACGAAGTGAAGATCGCCGGCGACGGCATCGAAGGACTGAGCTACTTCAAAATGTACGAACCCGATCTGGTTCTGCTGGATATTATGCTGCCCAAGAACAAGGATGGCTGGCAGGTCTGCCGGGAGATCCGTGAAATCTCCTCCAAGCCCATCATCATGATCACCGCCAAGGGGGAAGTGTTCGATAAGGTGCTGGGTCTGGAACTGGGTGCGGACGACTTTGTGACCAAGCCTTTCGATATGAAGGAGCTGTCTGCCAGAATCAAGGCTGTTCTCCGCCGCTATTCCGCACACGACAACCAGAACGATGATGAAACCATCAAGTTCGAGAATATCGAAATTTCCAAGAACAAGTACGAGCTGAAGCTCAACGGCAAGGCTGTGGACATTCCCCCGAAGGAACTGGAACTGCTGTACTTCCTTGCTTCCAACTTCAACAGAGTGTTCACCAGAGATGCACTGCTGGATAAGGTGTGGGGCTTTGATTACCTTGGTGACTCCCGTACCGTAGACGTACACGTAAAGAGACTCCGTGAAAAGCTGGAAGGGGTTTCCGATAAGTGGTCCCTCAAGACGGTGTGGGGGGTCGGCTATAAGTTTGAGCTGATCCAGTAATTTCCGAAGTAAGAAATAAGAGGTCAGAAGTAAGAAATATAACATAAGTCCGATGGACGATGTGAGAGATAGGAAGTATTTGCAGCCGCTGCGGTTTTTTGAAATATTTCTTATCTCTTATTTCTTGCTTCTTATTTTTGCTATATGTTCAAAAGTGTTTTTATCAAATATATCTCCGCTTTCATGCTCATCAATATCCTGAGCATCCTCCTGTCCACCACCATCATCACCACCCTTGCCAATTCCTACGACGAAAACCTGAAGATCCGTACCGTATCCGGTGTGGCGTATTCCATCACCGATTTCGTCATTGAGGATTACAACAACAGTGGACAGGTCAATTTCAATGATTATCTGAACCAGTCCCTCCACGAGATCAAACCCATTCTGGATATCATGTCCATCAACCTGGACAAAATGGTTGTCTTCATTTCCGATGGAGCAGGGGACATCAAGCTGGTCGGCGGCTCGGAGCATTCCGCACAGTATGCCGGAGAAGACGGAATTCTCTCGGAGGATGAGGAAATTTCCTATCCGCCCCAGATTGCCGTCAAGCTGCAGGAGGGCGCCACCATCACCCGCACCGATACGCTGGATGGTTTTTTCGATGTGAATCATATCGTATATATCCTGCCCATTACGTCACTGGACGGCAATGTGGTGGGCTCCGTGATGACCTCCACCGAGGCTTCCGGGATGGATGAGCTGCTCAACGCCATGATCAAAACCATCATCATGTCCTCCCTGTGGCTGATGCTGGCAGCGCTGATTGCCATCTATATCATCAGTGAACGGCTGGTATCCCCCCTCCGTGCCATGTCCAGAGCCGCCAGAGAGTTTGCCGCCGGACATTTCGATGTGCGTGTACCCGTCACCGGCTCCGATGAAGTGGCTGAGCTGGCGGAGGCATTCAACAATATGGCTTCCTCTCTGGAACACAGTGAGGAAATGCGCCGGATGTTCCTTGCCAATGTGTCCCATGACCTGCGTACCCCTATGACCACCATTTCCGGCTTTATCGACGGCATCATCGACGGTGCCATACCGCCGGAAAAGCATGA
Source organism: Clostridia bacterium (assembly GCA_017560565.1). Classification (GTDB taxonomy): domain Bacteria; phylum Bacillota; class Clostridia; order Oscillospirales; family CAG-272; genus UMGS1696. The sequence continues at coordinate 2,988 of JAFZET010000432.1, forward strand.
ATATTATCTGGGTGTCATTGCTTCCGAGGTGCGCCGCCTGTCCAGACTGGTTTCCAGCCTGCTGGATATTACCAGAATCCAGGCGGGGGAACGGAAGTTCAACATGGATCCCTTCGATATCTGCGAGCAGGCCAGAGAGATCATTATATCCTCCGAACAGCGGCTGGAAGACAAAAAACTGGATGTGGTCTTTGATGCGGATGCGGACAATATCTATGTAGCCGCTGACCGGGATGCCATTCACCAGATTTTGTACAACATCTGTGATAACGCCATCAAGTTCTCAAAAGAGGGCGGCCGGTACGAAATCGGGATCCACGAAAAGGCCGGCAAGGTTACGGTCAGTGTCTACAACGAGGGTGTTGGGATCGAGGAGGAAGATCTGCCCTTCGTCTTTGACCGTTTCTACAAGACTGACAAAAGCCGGGGACTGGATAAATCCGGCGTGGGGCTGGGTCTGTATATTGCCAGAACCATCATCGAAGCCCATAAAGAAAAGATCTGGGTGGAAAGCGAACATGGGAAATGGTGCCGCTTCTCCTTTACCCTGACCAAAACCCTGCCTGCCGAAGAGCGGGTGAGCCAGCGATAAACCGGAAAATATGAGGAAATGACAATGATAGAATATACTGCCACCTGCCTGTTCGGACTGGAAAGTCTGCTGGGCGAAGAAATCGAAGCACTGGGATATACAAGAACACAGACTATGGACGGGCGAATCAGTTTCACCGGAGACAAAATGGCCTGTGCCAGAGCCAATATCAACCTGCGGTATGCGGAACGGGTATATGTGAAGCTGGGTTCCTTCCCGGCGGATAGCTTTGACGCTCTGTTTGAGGGGACAAAAGCACTGCCGTGGGAAGACTGGATCGGCAGTGAAGACCAGTTCCCCGTGGCGGGACACGCCATCAAATCCAAGCTGTTCTCTGTTCCCGACTGCCAGAAAATCATCAAAAAGGCGGTTTCCGTCCGGCTGGGGAACCATTACGGGCTGACCCGTCTGCCGGAAACCGGACTGTTTTATAAGATCGAGTTTTTCCTGTTCAAAGATGAAGCCTCTCTCATGATCGACCTGTCCGGCGTGCCTCTGCACAAGCGGGGATACCGTCCGGAAACCGTGGCTGCACCTCTCAGAGAAACCCTTGCCGCCGCTATGGTGAAGATTGCCAGACCCCGGGAGAATGTTCTGCTGTGGGATCCCTTCTGCGGTTCCGGCACCATTGCCATCGAAGCGGCTATGCTGATGAAGAACATCGCCCCCGGTGTCAACAGACGGTTCTCTGCGGAAAAATATCCCCACTTCCCGGCATCCCTGTGGCAGCAGGCCAGAGAAGAAGCTATGGACAACGAGAGAGAAACCGAATTCCGTGCCATTGCCACTGATATCGATCCCGCCTGTGTCCGGATCGCCGAAGAAGCGGCAGCCAGAGCCGGTGTGGAGGACTGCCTGAGCATCTATCAGATGGATATGCACGACTTTGCCGATCCCGGCTGTCGGGGCACCATTGTCACCAATCCCCCTTATGGGGAACGGCTGATGACGGCGGAGGAGGTGGAAGCCCTGTACCGGGATATGGGCAAGACTTTTGCCTGTGTGCCGAACTGGCAGATCTATGTGATCACACCTCACGAAAAGTTCCCCCAGCTGTACGGCAGACGGGCTGACAAGATCCGCCGCCTGTATAACGGGATGATCCCCTGCAGCTATTATCAGTTCTTCAAGCCTGCCGGAGAGGGCAAATTCCGGAAATAACCGTATAAATTCGAAGACCTCCGTCCATACTGTTTCCAAAAGGGAACTTTGGACGGAGGTTTTTGTTTTGCGGATTTTTGAGGGAACACTGACCGGCAGGTATGAAGAGGATGTGAAAACACTGGACGGGATCCTGTGTACGGATGCCAGCTTTGACATGATCAGGAGAGAACTGTACATCGCCGATACCCCCATGACGATGTTTTATATCGACGGTTTCATCAAGGCGGAATCCATGCAGAAATTCTTCATGCATCTGCTGTCGGTAAAGAATTTCGGCGACGGATCCCCCACGGCGGCAAAGGATTTTGCGGCGGAAAACGTCCCTGCCGTAGAGGTGGACTGTGCGGATTCCATCGATGCGCTGGTGGTGGCGGTACTGTCCGGATGTACCGTGTGGCTCTGTGAGGGCTTTGGGGCAAACGCACTGGTCATCGATATGCGCACCTATCCCGCCCGCTCCACCGACGAGCCGGAAAACGACAAGGTCATGCGGGGCTGCCGCGACGGGTTTGTGGAAACGCTGATATTCAATACGGCACTGATCCGCCGCCGGATACGGGATCCCCGGCTGACGGTGCGGTATCTGAATGCGGGAACGGTTTCACGGACGGATATTGCCCTTTGCTATATGACAGACCGTGCGGATACGGACTATGTGGAAATGCTTGCCGCCAAACTGGAATCTCTGCCGGCGGAGTCTCTGGTCATGGGGCACAGAAGCATTGCAGAGTCCCTGATCCGGCAGAAATGGTACAATCCCTTTCCGAAAATCCGGTCTACTGAGCGTCCGGATGCGGCGGCTGCCACCATTCTGGAAGGAGGCGTGATCGTGCTCTGCGACAACAGTCCGGAGGCGATGATCTTTCCCACCGGTCTGTTTGATTTTCTGCAGGAGACGGATGACTACTATTTTCCTCCGCTCACCGGTACGTATCTCCGGTTGGTGCGCCATGGGATCTTCTGGCTTACCATGCTGCTGACACCCCTCTGGTATCTGCTTCTTCTTCATGAAACCATGCTGCCACC
>JAFZET010000433.1 GCA_017560565.1 Clostridia bacterium
ATGCATAATAATCCGTTAGTTAGTATTATTTCACCCTGTTACAATGGTGAAAAATACGTGTCTCGTTATCTGGATTCCATACTGGAACAGTCCTATTCCAACATTGAATTGATTCTTGTCGATGATGGTTCTGCTGACAAGACCAAAGAAATTGTATTATCATATCAACACTCATTTTCTCAAAAAGGTTATACACTCATTTACATATATCAGAACAATGGTGGTCAGGCATCAGCGATCAATCAAGGACTGAAAATATTCAAAGGGGAATACCTGATGTGGGTAGATTCCGATGACATTCTTTTAGTAGATAATGTTAAGAACAAGGTAGAATATCTGCAGGAACATTCAGAATACGGTTTTGTTTTATGTAAAGCCGATGTTGTGGAGGAATCTGCGGTGGATATTCCTTTGTATATAATGGGACGACAAAAACCGGAAGGCGAAGATAGATTGTTTTCTGATTTGATATATGAGAATAATGTGTGTTTTAATCCCTGTATCATAATGGCTAAAAGAGAAGCTATCATTTCTACAATCCCCGCAAGACACATTTATGAGAGCCGCGAAGGGCAAAACTGGCAGCTTATGCTTCCGTTGGCGTATAAATACGAATGTGGTTATCTAGACGAAGTCCTCTGCAAGATTGTCAGTCATAATGATAGCCATTCCCGTACAAAAAGAAATTACCGCCAAATACTGGATAGATATTATGGGTTTGAAGATCTTTTGATCCATGTAATCAATGACTTACCAGATATGCCGAATTCAGAAAAACAGGAATGGATTGAAGAAATTCATGTCAAATATCAAAAACGAATCATGGTTACTGCGCATGAAAATCATGACAGAAAAACGGAAAAAATAGCGCAAAAAGCATTGAAGATGTATCATTATGATTATAAAGCAGACCAATTATATTTACTAAAAATGGATATTTACAATACAAAAGTGGGTAAGCTTGTGTATAAAATAGTCCATCCACTAAAAGAAAGAATTAAAAGATAATATATGCCCACCTTATGTTCCCATCATCTCTGTAACGGCTGTTCCGCCTGTGCGCAGATATGTCCGAAAAACTGTATCTCCATGCAACCCGATACGGAAGGATTTCTTCATCCGTCTCTCGATTCACAATGCTGCGTGAACTGCGGGCTGTGTACGTCCGTTTGCCCTGTCCTGCATCCGACAGACGTATCCGATTCGCTGACCGGCTGTTACGCGGCTTACAATACCGATGAACCAGAGCGGGAAAAGGCATCGTCCGGCGGGATCTTTCTGCTGCTTGCCCGCTGGGTTCTGAATCATGGCGGCGTTGTGTTCGGTGCGGCATTCGATGAGGATTTCACCGTATCTCACCGATCTGCCGAAACAGAAGAAGCGGTTTATGCGTTCTGCGGCTCCAAGTATGTCCAGAGTCGGATAGGAAACAGCTACCGTGAAGTACAGCAATTCCTTCAGGCGGGTCGCTATATCCTTTTTACCGGAACTCCCTGTCAGGTATTGGGGCTGCATCATTATCTCGGCGGGACACATGAAAAACTGTTGACTGCGGATATAATCTGTCACGGCGTTCCGTCTCCCGATGTGTGGGAACGATATGTGAAAGAACGCGCCGCAAAGGATAATGACGGTATTCTTCCGAAGGTAATCCGATTCCGTGCAAAAGAAACCGGATGGTCAAGTTTCTCTGTGCAGTTTCAGTATGCAGATACCTGGTACAGCAAACGACATTACGAAGACACCTTTATGCACGGTTTTCTGAAAAACCTGTATCTTCGTCCTTCCTGTCACAACTGCATTGCCAAAGGGATCGGCCGTGTTTCTGATTTCACTCTCGCGGATTTCTGGGGGATTCAGCGGATTCAGCCGGATATGTACGACAACCGCGGTACGTCACTTGTGCTGTTACATACGGAAAAAGCCTCGGCAGTCTGGAAAGAAATTTCTGCTCGGATCAAAGCAGATCCTACAGAAGCAGAAACAGCGGTAAATTCCAATTCTGCCGCAATTATTTCGGTTGACTCCCACCCTAAACGCGAAGACTTTTTCGCTCGATACAAGAATGAGGATTTCGAAAAGTTAGTATGGGAACTGGTGCCGAAAGAAATTCCCGTAAAACCAACGCTAAAGCAACGGATACGAGCGAAAATAGGACGAGTATTCCGAAGATTTCTTTGTGTTTTAAAATAACACGTTTTTCGACTGTTCAACAAACTTAGGCATAATTAGAAATACCTAGTTTGTTTATCACCACAAGGAGGTCACTATGTCCGAGCTGACGCAAACCGAACAAAATTTCATATCCCTCCTGCGCTCGGCTCTGTCTGACCGACCGATGGAGTGTGCGATGTCTGCGGACGCCGACGTCGTTTCCATTCTGCGCCTTGCCGCAAATCACAAGCTGTACCACATGATCCTGTCCGTTCTACCGGAAGATGTGCTCCCCGAGGGAATCAACCGCCGTCGTGAGCTGATCGGGCAGCTGACCTCGCAGGTGCAGGCATCGACTGCTTTTCTGGAGCTCTATTCCGCAATGGAGCAGGCGGGTTTTCATCCACTGGTGGTCAAGGGCATCGTCTGTCGTGCGCTGTATCCGCAGCCTGAATTGCGTCCGAGCAGTGATGAAGATCTTTACGTTGCTGCCGATGAATTTGAGCCGTGCTGTGCGTTTCTTAAAGAACACGGCATGATTCCCGACAAAACGCCGTTCACCGATTTCGGCGAGGTCGGCTGGCGCAATGCAAGCGGAATGTACATTGAACTCCACCGCGATCTGTTTGAATGCGATGAAACGCGCGAGCTGCAGGAGTTCTTTTCGTTCGATTCGCTTCATACGGAATCCTATAATAACCCTTACGGCAGGTCCGTCGTTTCGCTGAATCACCACGACCATTTTCTCTATCTCCTGCTCCACGCCTACAAGCACTTCATCCACAGCGGATTCGGCATCCGACAGGTCTGCGACATCGGACTTTGGGCGCAGAAATACGGCGACAGAATCAACTGGCAGAAGCTGGCGGCGCAGTGCGATTCGGTGAAAATCCGACAGTTTACCGCCGCCGTTCTCGGTATCGCACGTTATGATCTGCAGATCGAATTTACCGTTCCGACGGAATTTGAAGCGGCGGCAGATTACGGAAAACCCATGCTGAAAGACATCCTCTGCGGCGGTATCTACGGCTCGGTGGACACTAACCGTCAGCACTCCGCGACTATGACTTTGAGTGCGGTGAAGGCTTCGCAGACAGATGAAAAATCCGGCATTTGGAAATCCGTTTTCCCGAGCAGAGAGGCGATGGAGCGCAAATATCCGTATGTGAAAAAGCATCCGATTCTTCTGCCAGCCGCATGGTTGCAGCGGCTGTGTTCCTATGCCAAACGTAACGCCACCGGTGAAACCAAAGCCGCGAAAAGTCTCGCGATCGGAAAGGAACGCATCGAACTGCTTCGCCTGTACGGCATCGTAGAGTAAAGGAGTGCGTATGGATTCACTCTTTCGCTCGATTTACTGCATGAGTCTGCCGCTCCTTATAGTGTTGGTGGTTGGAGCAAGTGTCCTGTTTTCTCTTGGCTATCGCCGATATAAGGATAAACCGTGGTGCAGGCCTGTGATTGGGATTCTGTTTCTCGGAAGTATCGCGGCGATATTTGTCGTCACGCTGATGTCCCGTATGGAGAAAGCGGAAGCACTTGCGCCGACAATGATTCCGTTCGCTTCATACATGGAAGTTTTGAACGGCGGAAACCCCGAAATCCTTCGCAGTAATTTCATGAACGTGCTTTTGTTCTACCCATCCGGCTTCCTTGCGGCGGTACTGTTTCCCAGGAAATGGCATCCCGTGCTGACGATTCTGCTCGTCTGTATCGTGTTTGCCGGTATCAGCATGGGCATCGAATACTGCCAGTACGCCCGCACGCTCGGACAGGCGGAAATGGACGATGTGATACACAATACGCTGGGCGCGCTGATCGGAAGTGTGACCGGATACTGCCTTTGCAGACGGTCAGCTTGATCGAATGAGCGAGGTTATCGGAAACTGGTAATCGACCACGCAATATAATCAACAATTGACGATTACCTTGGCAAGCAGGGCACAGAGGGCACCACATCCTCCGTGCGGCTTGTTGGGAGAATCCCAAACCCTCCCCTCGCAGATTCCATCTGCGGCTGCGCAACTTTGTTTGCTTTATGCGGGCATGACCGTTTATCCACGTTCATGCTCGTTTTTCTTTTCTTCATTTTCCGGCTCCTTTCCGAGAATCTGTTCCACGTTCGCCTTGTGGATCAGCAGCTCTTTCATCTCATCCCGTGCGGTGCGATATTCCGCATACGCCGCTTTCTTTTTGGTCAGCAGTTCCGCATATTCTGTCTGCAAACCCTTGACGGTCGGCAGCTTTTCCAGTCCGAGATCATCGAATGTCCAAAAGAGAATTTTCAGCGTGAGCAGAATAGGCAGGAACAGAATACGGAATGGCAGCTGTATCAGGAATTTCAACATGATGATTACCTCCAATCTTGTAATATAAGGATACCACGATTCCGAAAATACCGCAAGGATGTCGTTTTTTTTGCGGATAGGTATCCCGTTATTTTAATGCCGCCAGCCGTGACAATATCTCATCCGCCGCCGACCATAACTGTTCCTGATTACCGAGTAGGCATTCGATGTCTGCATCGTATATACGGCTTGTTTCATTCACGCGCTTTGCGATCTGATTCAGATTATTGCTGGAACGCCGCAGAAGCGATACCATTTCTTTCAGTTTCGGCAAATCCAGTTTTCTTTTCTTCCCGTGTCATGTCGTCCTCCTTCGTATGATTTGGTCAGCCACAACATATCACAAAGCATCGCACAAGTCCAGCGAAACGGGGAAAATAAAGGAGGATAAAAATCGGGCATAAACAGCAGAACACCCCACTGCCAAATGACGGCGGTGAGGTGTTTGGAGTTCCTATTCAGTTTCCACTTTCCTGCGGATTTTCCTCAGTCAGATTCTTCACCCACAGATATTTCCGGTAGTGCGGATAAATAAACGGCACCTTGATGATCTCGTCCATGCACATGACGATGTACACCACCATCACCGGCAGATCCAGCACGAACGTCCCAATCAGTGCCAGCGGAAGTGCGATGCACCATGTTGCGATGAACACGCTGACGGCATCGTATTTGGCGTCGCCTCCTGCCGGGAAAATTCCGCAGACCACGATGGTGTTGATGGAGTACGCGAACACATAAAGTCCCGTAAAGATCAGCATGGAGATGAGGTATCCCTTTGCCGTTTCAGTCAGCACGAAAAACATCGTAACGATGGGTGCAATCAGACACAGGAGAAGCATATGGATACCGCCCACCCAGAACGACATATGGCAAAGCCTCCGTCCGTAGACTTTTGCTTTGTCAAACAGACTCTGACCGAGCAGCTTTCCGAGGATGATGCCCGCACCGGCGGAAATCCCCTTGCACACGCAGGTCACAAGTTCCAGTACCACCGATGTGATCGAAGCGGCGGCAGTTGCGTCCGAGCCGAGATGACCCATGATCAGCGAGTGCATCGAGATGGACAGTCCCCATGCAAGTGCGCTTCCGAGGGTAGGTATGGCAATTTTCAGCCACTCCTTTGTAATGCTACCCGAAAACCATTTCAGTCCGGCGAAATCGGGGCGGATGCTGTCTCCGCGATGGGATTCGATGATGCACCAGACGATGGCAATCAGTTCCACGGCAACGGTGGAATATGCCGAGCCGTTCGCCCCGAGCTTCGGTACACCGGCAAGTCCGTAGATGAGGAAAATATCCAGTACAACGTCGGCGACAAGGGTGACAACGGAGATGACAACGCTCTCCCGTGCCTTTCCTTCCACCTTCATTTTCAGGTAGTAGCACTGCGTAATGCCCGCGAACAGATAGGAAACGCTGACTGCACGAAGATACGATGCGCCGATGTTGATCAGATTCTGATCCGGCGTGAAAATTCTCATGAGCGTTCCGGGAATCAGCATGGCGATGGCGAAGAACACAAACGAAATGCCGAGCGACCATTTGAGGATCATGCAGAACAGGTTCTTGACCATCGTTCTGTCCTCTTTGCCCCAATACTGTGCGATCAGCACACCGCCTCCGCCGACCACCGCACTGATGAACAGATTCATGATAAATACAATCTGATTGGCGAGGGACACCGCCGACACGGCATCCTGTGCCAGTCGTCCGAGCATCAGAGCGTCGGTCGCGCCGATAAGGGCAACGAGCAGGCTCTGCAGTCCGAGAGGAATGGCGAGGTTGAAGAGTTCCTTGTAGAATTCTTTCTTTTCGGGTGGAGTCATTATGGACTGATTTTTAGTGGTTTTTCTGCCCATATTCTCTCCTTTGCGACTAAAATTCTCATTATTACCTTAACATATTATATCCAATACATTGAATATTGTCAATAGAAAAACCGTGCTGACCCGGTTACACACATTCCACAGGCAGAACTCTGCCCCGGCGAACAGGACGATCCTTCAAAATTTCTGCTTCTA
>JAFZET010000434.1 GCA_017560565.1 Clostridia bacterium
CTGCCCAACTATCCCGAAATCAACGCAAACGTTGTGGATAATACTTTCCGCAAGTTCAAGCATGCCAATATCGGTATGGCTGTTGACACCGACCGTGGTCTGCTGGTTCCCGTGATCTTCGGTTCCGAAAAGCTGACCCTGGCTGAACTGGCTGCCAAGACCAAGGAAGCTGCCGGTAAGGCAAGAGAAGGCAAGCTGTCTCCCGATGATATGAGCGGCGGTTCCTTCACCGTTTCCAATCTGGGCTCTATGGGCGTGGAAAGCTTCACTCCCGTTATCAATCCCCCGCAGACCGCTATTCTGGGCGTATGCTGCACCACTTACCGTGTAAAGGCTGACGGTTCCACCTATCCCGCTATGGGGCTGTCCCTGACCTTCGACCACAGAGCCGTTGACGGTGCTCCTGCTGCCAAGTTCCTGAAAGAACTCTGCACTGCACTGGAAAACTTCGACCTGCTGCTGGCCAAGTAAGAGAGGTAAACGACAATGTATGATCTGATTATTCTGGGCGGCGGTCCTGCCGGTTACAATGCTGCTGAAAGAGCGGCTCACCACGGCATGAAGACCCTCGTCTGCGAAGAACGGGCTCTGGGCGGCGTATGTCTGAACGAAGGCTGTATCCCCACCAAAACCCTGCTCTACTCCGCAAAGATTTTTGATTACGCCAACCACGGCGACAAGTACGGCGTTACCGTAGAAGGCGCCAAGATCGATCACGCCAAGGTTGTTGACCGTAAGGACAAGGTTGTAAAGACTCTGGTTTCCGGCGTTGCTGCCAAGATGAAGGGCGCTGGCGTTACCGTTGTTGACGGCACTGCAAAAATCACCGGCAAGACCGCAAACGGCTTTACCGTGGAATGCAAGGGTGAAACCTACGAAGCTGCAAAGCTGCTGATCTGCACCGGTTCCGAAGCAGTAATTCCTCCGATTCCCGGTCTGCGTGATTCCTATGAAGCCGGTCTGGCTGTCACCAACCGTGAAATTCTGGACATCCGTGTTCTGCCCAAGAGAGTTGTTGTGGTAGGCGGCGGTGTTATCGGTCTGGAAATGGCATCTTACTTCAACTCTGTAGGCAGCGAAGTTACCGTTGTTGAAATGCTGAACAAGATTGCCGGTCCCACCGAAGCGGAAATTTCCTCTATTCTGGAAAAGAACTATACCAAGAAGGGCGTTAAGTTTGTTCTGGGCGCCAAGGTTGCTGCCGTAAACGGTAAGCCCGGCGAAGGCGTTGTGGAATATGAAAAGGACGGCAAGATCGAAAAGATCGACTGCGACCTGGTTCTGGTTTCCACCGGTCGCCGTGCCCGTACCAAGGGGATCGGTCTGGAAGAAATCGGTGTACAGATGAACCGCGGTGCTGTTGTAACTGACGATCAGTGCAAGACTTCCGTTCCCGGTATCTGGGCTGCAGGCGACGTAAACGGCAAGGTTATGCTGGCTCACACCGCTTACAGAGAAGGCGAAGTAGCTGTCTCCGACATGATGGGTATCCGTGACAGAGTGGACTATCGTTCCATTCCCTCCGTTATCTACACCAATCCTGAAGTTGGTTCCGTTGGTGAAACTCTGGAATCTGCCAAGGCTTCCGGTTTTGATGCTGCTGAAGTTACCCTGTCTCTCCGTTACAGCGGTCGTTACATCGCTGAAAACGAAGGCGGCGACGGTATCGTAAAGGTAGTTTACGGCAAGGAACACAACCAGATCCTGGGCGTTCACATGATCGGCAACTACGCTTCCGAAATCATCTTCGGTGCTGCCGCTATGGTAGCCAAGGAACAGAGAGTGGCTGACGTACAGAAGATCGTATTCCCCCATCCCACCGTATGCGAAGTAATCCGCGAAGCCATGTTCACCATCTGAACGTGGATCCGGTAAACAAGTTATCTATATAAATTACATAAAAGGAGATCACCATTATGCCTAAGAGTCAATATGTGGATCCCGGTAAAGTTTTCCAGCCCGGGTACATCGATTTTGAAAGCATTCCGCTGTGCCGTTACAGCAAGACCCTGGAAGAAGAAAAGCAGATCTACTCCAAGGCCGATTTCATGCGAATCTACCACGATATGCGTACCATTCGTGAGTTTGAAACCATGCTCAACGAAATCAAGGTAAAGAGCGAATACAATGGCGTAGCTTACAACAACCCCGGTCCTGCGCACCTGTCCATCGGTCAGGAAGCCTCTGCTGTTGGTCAGGCTTATTGTCTGGACATCAACGACTTCACCTTCGGTTCTCACAGATCCCACGGTGAAATCCTGGCTAAGGGTCTGTCCTCCATCAACAAGCTGGAAGACGCTGAAGTATACGACATCATGAAGGAATTCCTGGACGGTACCATCCTGAACGTCGTTGAAAAGCACAACAACACCGGCAACATCAAGGATCTGGCCAAGGACTTCCTGCTGTACGGTGCTCTGGCTGAAATCTTTGCCCGTACCACCGGCTTCAACAAG
>JAFZET010000435.1 GCA_017560565.1 Clostridia bacterium
AATACGGCTCTGCACGTTGGGGAAAGCCGGAGGATATTGCGCCTTATGTAGACCCCGACTTCCGGAATAACGTGATTCTGACGCAGACGGAATCCCTCACCATGAACAGCCGACCCAAAGATCCAAAGACCGCACGGAACAAAAACGTGCTGATTGTGGGCGGTTCCGGCTCCGGTAAAACCCGCTTCTGGCTCAAGCCGAACCTCATGCAGTGCAATTCTGAGAAGTTTCCCACAAGTTTCGCGATTACGGATCCCACGGGAAGCCTGATAAACGAAACCGGGAAGATGCTTCTGAAGTACGGGTACAAGATCAAGGTTCTCAACACGATCAACTTAAAAAAATCCATGAAATACAATCCATTCTCCTACATTCCCAGCGAGAAAGACATTCTGAAACTGGTGACTTGTCTTATCAAGAACACTCAGGGGGAAGCAAAAAGCAGTGAAGATTTCTGGCTCAAAGCGGAAACCCTGCTGTATACCGCACTGATCGGTTACATCTGGTACGAAGGACCGGAAGAAGAACGGAACTTTACGACCCTCATCAATCTGATCAACATGATGGAGGTCAGAGAAGACGACGAGGATTTTGAGAACGATGTGGACATTCTGTTCAAGGAACTGAAAGCCAAAGATCCGAATCACTTCGCTGTCCGGCAGTATGCAAAGTATAAATTAGCTGCCGGTAAGACAGCGAAATCCATTCTGGTATCCTGCGGCGCACGTCTGGCAGTATTCGATATTGCGGAACTGCGGGATGTAATGGCGTATGACGAACTGGAACTGGACAAGCTGGGGGACAGAAAAACGGCACTTTTTCTTATCATGTCAGACACGGATGACAGTTTCAATTTTCTGATCTCCATGTGTTACACCCAGCTTTTCAACATTCTCTGCGAAAAGGCGGACGATGTATACGGCGGCAGGCTTCCCATCCATGTCCGCTGTTTGATCGACGAAGCGGCGAACATCGGGCAGAGACCGAAACTGGAAAAGCTGGTGGCCACGATCCGATCCCGTGAAATCTCCTGTTGTCTGGTTCTGCAGGCGCAGTCACAGCTCAAAGCATTGTACCGTGACAACGCCGACACCATCATCGGCAACATGGATTCCCGCATTTTCCTCGGCGGCTCCGAACCCACTACACTGAAAGAACTGTCCACTGCACTCGGTAAGGAAACCATAGACCTTGCCAACACCAGCGAAAACCGGGGGAAGGAAGTCTCCCACGGTTTGTCCTATCAGAAGCTGGGCAAAGACCTTGCCACAGTGGACGAACTGGCGGTACTGGACGGCGGCAAGTGCATCCTCCAGCTCCGTGGTGTCCGTCCGTTTTTGTCCGATAAATATGACATAACCAAACACCCGAATTATAAATACCTCTCGGATGCTGATTCCCGAAACACATTTAATATAGAGAAATTTCTCTCGACCAAACTTAAGACAAAACCCAATGATACCTATGATGTTTATGAAATCCCCGAATCCGCTGAATCGTGATCGGCGGAAATTTTCATATAAGGCAGGTGACATTCCGGCACTGTTCGTAAACATCTGACTCCCCCCATCCGTGCAGAACCCGGATTCCATATATCTTACCGTTCATCAAAACCAAATCAAAAATCGGCACAAAATGTGTCGGGAAAGGTAAAAAACTATATGGAATTCTTCAACTCTGCAATCGAAACTCTCCAGACTCTCGTGGTAGCTCTCGGCGGTGCGCTCTGTGTATGGGGCGGCATCAACCTTCTGGAAGGGTACGGGCAAGATAACCCCGGCGCCAAGTCCCAGGGCGTAAAGCAGCTTGTGGCAGGCGGCGGTGTTGCCCTCATCGGCATTACCCTGATCCCCCTGCTGTCCGGTCTTCTTGGCTGATCCGGCGTGAACACATATCGTAAATCCAATATGGTATACGCTCCCTGCGGTATTCGTACTGCGGGGAGTGGTGTACCGGAAAGGGGTGACGAACCATAGACGCAATCAAAGAAGCCATTACCGAATGGCTCACAGAACTATTACTGGACGGCACCATGAACAACCTGACCGGCCTGTTCGATACCGTCAACGAAAAAGTCGGCGACATATCCCATCAGGTGGGACAAACACCTGCCGCATGGAACAGCAGCGTGTACAACATGATCCACACTCTGTCAGAAAATGTAATTGTCCCCATCGCCGGTCTGATTCTGGCATTCATCATGACGCTGGAATTCATCCAGATCATCATTGAGAGAAACAATCTCCACGATTTTGAAATCTCCAACATCTACAAATGGATGTTCAAGACAGCCTGTGCAACCCTGATCGTAACGAACACATGGAACATCGTCATGGCGGTGTTCGATATTTCACAGAGCATTGTCAGTGACGCATCCGGCATCATGGTGTCCGATGCCACACTGAACTTTGAATCCCTCATACCCGATCTTGAAGCAAGATTGGAAGCGATGGAACTCGGCGAACTGTTCGGCATCTGGATGCAGTCCTTCCTTGTAGGAATCTGTATGCACGTTCTGACGATCTGCATTTTCCTGATCTCGTTCGGAAGAATGATAGAAATTTACATCGTCACCTCTGTTGCGCCCATCCCCATGGCAACCATGATGAACCGTGAAAGCAGCCACATGGGGCAGAATTATCTGAAATCTCTCGGTGCGCTTGGTTTACAGGCGTTCCTCATTATCATCTGTGTGGCGATTTACGCAGCATTGGTACAGAATATTGCAGTGACGAGCGATATTTCCTACGCCATCTGGACTTGCATGGGGTACACGGTACTGCTGTGTTTCTCTCTGTTCAAGACCGGTAGTCTGGCGAAATCCCTGCTTGGGGCGCACTGATGGAGGTGATACTATCGCATACGTTCCCGTCCCCAAAGACCTAACCCATGTCAAAACCAAATTCCTGTTCAACTTAACGAAGCGGCAGCTTGTCTGCTTCGGCGGCGGTGCGCTGGTCGGTGTACCGCTTTTCTTTCTCACAAAACCATACATCGGCACAAGTACGGCGGCACTCATCATGGTATTCCTGATGCTGCCGTTTTTTCTTTTGGCTCTGTACGAAAAGAACGGCCAGCCACTGGAAAAGGTAGCAAAAAACATGGCGAACGTCCTGTTCCTGCGTCCCAAACAACGGCTTTACCGGACAAATAACTTCTACTCTGCCTTAGAGAAACAAAATTCACTGGACACGGAGGTATACAACATACTGCATGGCAAAGCTGTCAAGAAGTGACCGAAAACAGATTGAAGCAATACTTGCCAGATACAAGACAAACGACA
>JAFZET010000436.1 GCA_017560565.1 Clostridia bacterium
GAAACCGGCGCCGTTGTGACCGCTGAAACCGCTATCCTGTACGGAACATTCATCCAGACCATCATCGACTTCCTGATCACCGCATTCGCTATCTTCCTGGTACTGCGGATCATCATGAGAGTTAAGGAAAAGGTAAACGCCAAGGAAATCGCTGAAGCCGCCGAAAAGAAGGCTGCTGAAGATGCTGCCGCCAAGGAAAAGGCCGATGCGGAAGCCGCTGCCAAGGCTGAAGCCGAAGCAAAGGTGAAGGCAGAAAGAGAAGAAGAACTCCGGCTGCTGAGAGAAATCGCCGCTTCTCTGAAGAAGTAAACGAAAAGCAAAAGATCCTCCGTTTTTGAAGCGAAGGATCTTTTTTGTCGTTATTGTATTACAGTTTCCACAGCTTACGGCACATGGCAGGCAGTCTTTCCGCTACCAGCTCATATTCTTTGCGGATACCGTCTTCCCAGTTTTCCCAGAAGGCGATCCGGTCGCCCCAGGCGCAGATCTGCTCACCCAGCACAGGATATCGCTTGTCGATGGAATACCCATGGGGATACGCCACGGAGTTCTCCCACCAGTGATCCCATCTCCAGGGATCCAGGGCTTCGATCTCTTCCGGCGTCCAGTGGGTATCCGGTGTTACGATGTACAGCGGCTTCCAGGAGCAGTTGATCAGGGTGAATCCGGCGGCAGCCAGATCGTAGGCGGGCTGATAGTAGGACTCCCATGCAATCAGGATGGTACGCTTGTCGATCCGGTCGTTGTATTCCTTGGCAAAGCCTTCCCATACCACGGGGGTTCTGTCCAGGGCAAAGATCACTTCCGTCACGATACGGATGTACTCGGCGTACATTTCGTGGATGTTGGCGATGCCGTTTTCTGCCATGTAGGCTTTGGTACGTCCGCAGTTTTCCCAGTTTCCGATGGCAGCTTCGTCCCCGCCCAGATGGATCCAGGGGGAGTCCGGGAACATTTCTGCCACTTCCGCAAAAATGGTGCGCAGGGCGTCAAAAACTTCCGCACAGGCAGGAAGGACGCCGGTATTCCCGAACACTTCCGGGTATTTGGCGAAGAACTGGGAGGTATGTCCCGGCACATCCACTTCCGGCACAAGAAGGATGCCGCGCTTGTTTGCATAAGCCACCATCACGGCGATATCTTCTCTGCTGTAGGTGCGTCCTTCCGTGGACAACTTCGGGTAAGCGGCGATGGGCAGGGTAAAGCTCTGGCTGTCGGTGAAATGGAGCTGCAGATGGGTGGCACGGTTCTTCCAACACAGGTCAATGTACTGCAGAATATGGGGCAGGGGATGCCACTGACGGGCAAGGTCTACCATCAGCCCTCTGTAGGAACAGTCCGGTGCTTCGGTGCGGTCGGTTTCGGACAGGGTCAGGGTATCTCCGCTTCTCTCCAGTCCGGCAAGCAGATCGGCAAGACCGTTGTGCATCCCTTTTTCGGAAGATGCCGCAAGGGTCACACCGTTTTCCGCTGCGGTGAGACGATAGCCTTCCGGCGGCAGCGCAGGGTCTTCGCACAGACACAGACCGCTTTCTCCCGCAGTCCAGGCAAGTCCGAGCGCTTCTTCGGCATACCCGGCGAAAACCTCCGCACAGTCGGCAAACCGCTGGCAGGTTGTGTAAACAGGGTAGATTGTCATAGTGTTATTCCTCCTCAGGATAGATCCGGCACGGTGGGCGGACAGAAGTTTTCAAAGATGGAAAACGCTTTCTGTGCGCCGGTCAGTTTGTATTCTTCTTCGCTGCGGATGGTCCAGACAAAACGGTTTGCCCGGAAGAACCGGACACACAGGGACAGAGGGAACCGGTTCGGGTACCGGATATCATACGCCATAAAGTCCGGACGGGTTACAAGGTTCAGAAGCAGGGAATCCAGAAGCCGGTTGCGGGCGGTTTTTCCCAGTCCGGCAGTCAGGTTGGTGGTCAGCTGTCCTCTGTACACTTCCGGCCGGTTCTTTCTGTACCAGCGCAGAAGCAGAGGATTGAAACTTTCGATCAGGTACGCTCCCTTGTAGGCGTGCAGGAGCTTGTCAGCAGCAGGACATACCGACGTGTCGGTACTTTCGCCCTTCAGCTCTACAAGCAGAGGTACTCTGCCGTCAATCAGCTCCAGCACTTCTCGGAGGGTGGGGATTTTCTGATCCGTGCCGTTCAGGGAAAGATTGTTCAGTTCCGCCAGAGTGTATTCGCATACCTTGCCGGCAGCTCCCGTCATTCTTTCCAGCAGGGCATCGTGGAAAACCACCGCTTCACCGTCCCGGGAAAGCTGCACGTCCAGCTCAATGCCATAACCGGCTTTTGCCGCTGCCTCAAACGCTGCAAGGGAGTTTTCCGGCACAGCGTCGTCATGCAGACCACGGTGGGCATAATTCCTGCCCAGATTCTCCGGCATCTTTCTGGCGCCCGGAAAAATACAGAACAGATATGCCAGAACCGGAACAAGTATCGGGAGTATATAATACAGTATTGTCATAAACTATTTTTCTCCGATGGGATTTTTTGTCTGCTCAGTCCACATCCAGCCGTTCCAGCAGGGATTTGTTGTCGTCCTCCGGCTTTGCGTCACCGTGATGCACGAAGAGCATGGTCACAGCCGCACCGGCTACGAAAATCGCCGCATAGGGGAACAGGGTGGTCATGCCGATGGTGGTCAGGAACACGCCGCTTAGTACGGGGGTCAGGATCTGGGCAGACATACTGGCGGTGTAATAATACCCGGTATACTTGCCCACATCGCCGGATTTCGCCAGTTCCACCACCATGGGATAGCTGTTTACATTGATGGTAGCCCAGCCGATCCCTGCCAGAGAGAACAGAGCGTTCATGACCCAGATGTTGGAGCCTTCCCGCATAAAGGACGCCAGAAGGAACGCTGTGCCCAGCATGGTGATCCCTGCCAGAATGGCTTTTTTACGACCCACACGGGAGGAGATGATCCCCACAGGCAGGTAGGAAATAATGGCTGCCGCCTGTGCCACGATCAGAGTCAGGTTGAAGTCCAGCCCCAGTACCTGCCCGGCATACACGGAATACTTGCTGGTCACGGCATTATAGCCGAAGAACCACAGCACCACGGATGCCAGAATGAAGAACAGGGAACGCTTTTCTTCCCGTGACAGCTTTCCGGCGGCGGTTTTGGTGTTTTCATCCGCCGGTGCATCGGGGCAGATCTCCTGTGCTTCCTTTGCCCACTGGGGTTCTTTAACCGTGAAGAGGAATATTACCAGTGCCGTCAGCATGATCCCGGCTGTTACAGCAAAGAATGCCGTATAGGACATCAGGGCATTGACAGCCTTGCCGGTACCGAATATGATCCCCAGCACCAGTATCAGAATGCCGCCGGCACTGCCCATCAGGTTGATGATGGCATTCCCCTTGGAGCGCAGGGGCTTGGGCGTTACGTCCGGCATCAGTGCCACGGCGGGAGAACGGAAGGTAGCCATGGACACAAGCACAAGGAACAGCAGAACCATAAAGAACACCAGCGTTACCGGGTTTTCCGCCGTCATCTGCCAGGCATAAGCCTGTCTTGCCGGGATCACGATGTTCTGATAGTCGGCACTGCCGGGTTCCAGTGCGGCAAATTCCTCCGCTGTGAGCAGCTCAGGCAGGGTATATTTATCTTTTACACCGTCCTTTACAGCGGAAACCGTCACATCGGAGGTGTACAGATTGTGCATCGCTTTACTGTAGGCGGGATCGGCACTGTCTGTGACACCCGTGACTGGTTCAATAGCGGTAAGCTGCAGATTGTCTGTGACAGACAGACCTACAAACAGGATCGACGCCGCCAGAGTGCCGATGAGGATAAACGGAGTACGGCGTCCCCTTCTGGTACTGCATTTATCGGAAAGGGAACCGAAGAGCGGCAGCATGAATACTGCCAGCACATTGTCCAGAGCCATGATGATACCGGACCAGAACTGGTTCAGCCCGAATTTATCCGTGAGAATTTTGGGAATGATACTGTCGTATGCCTGCCAGAAAGCACTGATCAGAAAAAATGCAAACCCGACCAGTATCGTACGCTTGTAATTGAGTTTCATACCAAGTCCTCTTTTATAAAATTTTGAGGGGTTTCTGAAAGTATTGTACCACAAACGGAATGCCAAAGCAACATGAAACAGAAAGTTTCCGCTTTTTTTGTCCTGTGATTGACAAGCGGCAGACGGTAGGGTATAATGAAACCACAATATTCCAAACGGGGAGATTTTCATGGAGCATTCACTTTCCCATCCTTTCTGGCCGGTGCAGACGGCTGCCGGTACCGCATTCGGTATTTCCCAGAGCTGGTCTTCCTATCCCGCACTGCGCGGCTGGGGATGCGGTTCTGCGGCGGCACTGATGGTTCTGGGGTATCTGCATCTGTATCACCCGGACTGCCGCTCAACCCCCATGAAACATCTTCCGGCTGTACCCAGCAGGAAAGAATGCGCTGCACTGCTGGACACGACAGGCAGAAGACAGTTTCCCATCATTCCGAAATACGGTGTGAACGGTATCACGCTGGCTTTGCAGATGAACCGGTATTTCCGCCGGAACCGGATACCGTACCGGGCATCCTGGTGCAGTCTGCGGGAAAAAGCGTTGTCCGGTATGGCGCAGATGCTGGATCGGGATATTCCGGTGATTTTTTCCGTGGGACCGGATTTTCCCCTGCTCTGGCAGAAGCACCCGCTGGATCTGTATGCCGCACCGGGGGATGTGCATCCCTGTACCACTGTCCGGGCGCACTACATGGTGGCTGTGGGCATGAAAAACGGCTGGCTGGAGCTTTCCTCCTGGGGAAGAAAGTATTATCTGCCCCTTGCCGCCTGGCGGGAGCATCACAAATACCACAGCGGTCATCTGGTGGACGGGATCATTGCTCTGCGCCGGACGTGTGACCGGAAAGGAAACAAGGTATGAGCGGATTTGTGAAAGGAATGGATCTGTGCGAAGGCTTTTTTCATGACTGTGCAGAGGGGATTCTGGCAGAATGCTTTCCCGGTCTGCGGTATTCCGCCGCTCTGATTGGATATGGTTCGGATGTGCTGGGCTATGACGACCCGGTATCCGCAGACCACATGTGGGGTCCCCGGTTTTATCTGTTTCTTTCCCAGGAGGATCTGCCGCTGCAGGAGCGAATATATGCCGTCCTGTCCGAACATCTGCCCTGTACGTACCGGGGGTACAGCGTGAACTTCACCCCTCCCGATCCGGAGGACAACGGTGTGCGGCATCCGCTGTTTGTGGAGAGGGGGCCTGTGCATCCGCTGATCTTTATCATGACTTTTGAGGCATTTCTGGCGGAGCAGATTGGCTGTACCGATCCGGATATGCTTACGCCGGCAGACTGGCTTGCCATCTCGGAACACCGGCTTCTGTCCGTTGTTTCCGGAAAATTCTTCCATGACGGACTGGGCTGTGCAGATGTGGTGGAAAAACTGCGGTACTATCCGAAGGAGGTGCGGCTGTATCTGATAGCATCTTCCTGGAACTGCATCGCTTCCGAGCAGGCTTTTCTGCGTCGGGCAGGGGATGCGGGGGATGACATCGGTTCCCGGATCCTCTGCGCCAGACTGGCAGAGCGGCTCATGCGGCTTTGTTTTCTGTACAGCGGTGTGTATGCGCCCTACCCCAAGTGGTTCGGTACGGCGTTTGACAGACTGCCCGTGGATCCCGTCATCGGTCAGACCATCCGGGAAGCACTGGCGGCGGACGATCTTGCAGGAAGGGAAGACAGCCTGATCCGTGCCATGGCGGCTGTTGCCATGCTGCACAACGAAAGCGGTCTTGCCGATCCGGTTCCGGTACAGGTGCAGTCCTATTACGGCAGAGAGATCAAGGTGATTTTTGCCGAACAGTGGGCGGAAGCGGCACTGGACGCACTGGGGGATTCTCCTCTTGCGGCAGCTCCGCTGATCGGTTCTTTCAGCCAGCTTTCCGGGATTTCGGATTTTTCGGACGATCCGGCACAGTATCCGAAGATTGCGGCGTTTTATAAGACATGAGAAAAGGCTTACCATTCTCCGTGGGAGAGTGATAAGCCTTATTTGTTCCGTTTATACCGGAAGGATGGACAGAATCCATCCGCCCACAGTCAGGCTGACAGCGTTGGCACAGAGTGACGCCAGAGCCGCCCGGGGTCTGCTTTTTTTCCGGAACAGCCACAGAACCATACCTTCCGTTACCTCTTCTGGCGCACCGTTGACCAGTACGGTAAAGCAGGGCGGCTCGGCGGCATTGACAAAAGCGGGCAGTGCAAATGCTGTCATCAGCACCGCAGTCAGCACCAGTATCAGCATTGTTCTTTTCATAAAGCGACCTCCATTCTGTTTCCAGGGAAGTCATGCTTAAAAGTCGTTGCTGCGCAGTTTTTACAGAATCCCCATTTCCAGTGCGGGATCCATGGCGGGTGTTCTGTCGAAACGGGAGGTGATTTCCACTTCTCTGTGTTCCACACCGCTCTTTGCAAAGCCTTCCATCAGTTCCAGAACGTGGAAGGTCTGACCGCAGTTGGCACGGAACGAACATCTGCCCTCCGCCACAGCCTTAGCCATGTCGGCAAGCCCCAGCGCACGGCTGTTGTTCGGATAGTTGAACGCCAGCGGCACTTCCTTCTTTTCTTCCCCGGCCAGCTGTACATATACGGGACCGCCGAAGCCGTTGGGGTCGGGAACATACAGCGTACCCTTGGTACCGTAGATTTCCAGACAGTTGTTTCTGGCGGTGTTGTGTACGTCGAATGTGGTGATCAGGGTGCCGATGGCACCGTTTACGAAGCGGAGATTGCCTGCATAATAGGTGGGAACATCAACTGTGATGATCTCGCCGTTGTGGGGCTGACTGGTGATCAGTCTTTCCTTGAAGGAGATCTTGGTCATGGCGGAAACTGCTTCCACGCAGCCTACCAGATTGACCAGACAGGTCAGGTAGTAGGGACCCATATCGAACATGGGGCCGCCGCCGTACTTGTAGTAGAATTCCGGATCCGGATGCCAGGATTCGTGTCCGTGGCATACCATCCAGCCGGCACAGCCCACGATATCGCCGATCACGCCGTCTTCGATGACCTTGCGGCAGGTCTGGATCCCCGCACCCAGATAGGTATCGGGAGCGCCGCCCAGCAGCAGCCCCTTTTCCTTTGCCAGTGCCACCAGTTCCTTGCCTTCTTCCAGAGAAGCACCCAGCGGCTTTTCGCTGTATACGTGCTTGCCCGCCAGAAGAGCCGCCTTGGTTACTTCATAGTGTTCGTAGGGGCGGGTGATGTTCAGCACAATATCCACTTCAGGATCGGCGAACAGCTCGTGCATATCGTTGTACAGCTTGGGAATGTTGTATTTCTTTACGGCGTTTTCAGCACGTTCCCGGATCAGGTCGCAGACGCCGATGATTTCGATTTCCTTGAACATATTGGTGATGTTTTCCAGATAGATCCCGGAAATGGCGCCCACGCCCACAAAACCGATTCTAATCTTTTTCATAGTATAGCTCCTTACAGTTACTTCTTATTTCCAACTTCTTACGTCTTGCCTGTATCAGTACATCTTGGCGTTGTTTTCGTATTTTTCGGAGGACAGCCCGTTTTCGATGGCGTATTTTTTGCCTTCTGCCGCCCACTTCATCCCTCTGCGCATGAGTACTGCCGCATTGGGGGAATTGTCAAACACATCGTCATGGTGTCCCAGAGAGGTGTAGAATACTCTGCCGCAGCCCCAGTATTTTGTCCATACCACCGGCATATCAATGACTTTGTTGGAGGCATGGAAGTAGTTCACCAGGGGGAAGCGGGTGGTTGCCAGCACTTCAATGGCAGGGTCTACGTGGAGGTAGTAATGTTCGCTCTTAACCGGGAAGTCTTCCAGACCGGTCACGATGGGAGAGGAACTGTGGCAGATGTTTACCATGTATTCCACACCGTCGCCGCCCGGATGGCTGACCCACTGACCGCCGGTCATAAACTGCCATTCGGTATCCTGCCGGAATGCATCGCACATACCGCCGTGACAGCCTGCCAGTCCGGTACCCTTGCTGACGGCTCTGGACACGTTGCGGGTGTATTCGCCGGGAATGGATCCCATAGTCCAGCAAGCCACGATCAGAGAGTAGGTTTCCAGCTTTTCCGCATCTGCCAGACAGTCCAGTGTGTCGTAGATTTCAGCGGAATACCCCTCGTCTTCCATCATTTTTGCAAAGCGCTTGGAGGTCAGCTGCGGTTCATGTCCGTCCCAGCCGCCCTGAAAAATCAGAACCTTTTCCATAATTGTATCCTTTCGCATTATGTGAATTTTTTATTTTCTAAGTACTGCCGCCGCACCGGTATTTCCGGGCAGGGTCACAGTCAGTTCGTCTTTGCCCTTGATCACGTTTCCGTTGGTGAAATACTGCAGATATCGTACCTGCCATCCGTTCAGAGGCACCGTTACCGTCCGTTCTTCCGGTGTGTAGTTCACAAATACCAGTGCACGGCAGGTTTCATCCAACGGGTGTTCTGTGATGCCGATGTATTGGGTATCGCCGTCTGCGGGGACAAACAGCTTTGCGGGATTCTTCAGTGCCATGGCTTCGTAGAACCGGAAGCAGGGAAGGGCAGTCTGTCCGCTGATGACGCCCGGTTTGCAGGCGGCATCCAGCTCCAGAGGATAAGCACAAAAGTAAACCTTGCCTTTGCCGTAATCATTAACGGTGAACACAGGTCTGCCTTCTCCGTCTGCTGCCAGTGTCTTTGCTGTTGTGGCTTCCATCTGCATCCGGATGGGGCTCCACTGACTGAAGGTCTGCTCACCCAGCTTTACCGTATCGCTCACCGTCCGGCGGCATCTGGTCTTCACTTTCACGCCGGTGAACTGCGCAAAGGGAGACATCAGGGAATCGTTGATGGACAGGTACAGCACTGCACCATCGTCATGTACCCTGCGCAGCAGCTCTGCCAGCTCATGCCCTTCGATGGCCGCATTGCCGGTAAGAGAGGGCAGGAAATACACGGGAGAAACAGGAATTTCATCGTGACACCATGCGAACGTAATGTCCAGTCCTGCCTGTTTTGCCAGCAGGAAGGTACCGTAAGCCGCTGCCCAGTTGTCCTGTCCGGCAGTCAGCACGCACACACCGTCCGTGATCCGGGGCGGCAGCTTGTCCAGTACGGTTTCAAACTGACCGATACTGCCCATGAAATCCGCAAATGCACCGGCCACAGGCTTGGGAGAACCGTCCAGACGGAACAGACCCAGTTCTCTTTCCACGGCATCCCAGTCATAG
Organism: Clostridia bacterium; assembly: GCA_017560565.1. Taxonomy (GTDB): domain Bacteria; phylum Bacillota; class Clostridia; order Oscillospirales; family CAG-272; genus UMGS1696. The sequence continues at coordinate 9,240 of JAFZET010000436.1, forward strand.
GGCGTGTGGGTTAGCTCGGACTGTTCGTTGGCGCACCACCATACAAAGCCCCGCAGATCGTGTGCCCATGCGGAGATCAGTGCCGTACGGATATAGTCCGCCGCAATGTCTTCATCGGCAATCATGGGACCCAGGGTACCGGCTTCCTCAATAAAGCATGGTTTGCCGCCAAGCGTTTCGTACATCACCGATTCCGCTGTGGAATGGAGAATGGATTTCATCTGATTCAGAGGATCCGTGTCGCAGTGGGGGGTGAACAGCGGGTACGGATGGGTACAGAGGATATCCAGAATTTCGCCCTGATCCTCCGGTGTCCAGTTTCCGTCCGGCTTCAGCCCGTGCAGACCGGATACCACCGGCTTGTCGGGGTCTTCCAGCTTGATGGTGTCGGTGATCACCGTGGTCCACAGATAGGCGGCATTCCGGTCGGCACCGCCCATGCAGTTGCACTCGTTGCCCAGATCCCATGCCGCAACAGCCGGTTTATCCTTGAAATTCTTTACCATGTACCGCACGAAGCGTACCTGCCAGCGGATGACAGCGGGATCGGTCAGCAGATTCTTTCCGGCAAAGGCTTCCGGCATATGCATCCGTCCGCTCATCCAACCGGTCACCAGACCTACGATCAGCTTGAGTCCGTATTTTTCCGCCAGATCGCAGAATACGCCGAACCGCTCTGCCATGACCTCGTCCACACCGGCCCGTCCGGCTTCCGTGAAGGGCAGGGGATCTTCTCTGAGTCTGTACTCTCTCTCCCAGCCTCCTCCTCCTCTGTGGATCCGCAAGGGCTGAAAATCGCTCCACAGGGGGAAGATGCGCAGCACACCGATCTTCGCTTCCGCCAGTCTGGCAAAATCCGCTTCGATCACATCCGGCCGCCAGTCAGACCACATATTGGTGCCCGCATGGGACGCCCAGTAGTTGCAGCCGGTGAAAAATTTACCCGATTCAAATATTTTCATAAGGAGTACCTCCTTCCCGTCCGGCACTTCCGATTCATGCCGTCCGTCACATCTGTATTGTATCATAATGCACAAGCATCAGTCAACACATTCAGGGGAATCTGTTAAAAATATTTCCGTTTTTTGGAGACGCAACATACCGTTGCAGAAGGAGGAATACAAAAAACGGTCTGCAGAAATTTTCCGCAAACCGTTTATTTTTATGCACAGAGAATCATAAAGAACTGTCCTATCGGATAGAACCACCAGATCAGTCCCCATATTGTGTCCCCCGGATATCCCACCAGTACATTGTAACCGATGATCAGGTCGGAAATGAAGAAAGAGACTGCCCCAAGCGCCGCAAGGGAACGGATACTCTTCGCTGACCAGGCAAAGGAGCAGATACAGGCACAGTTGGCACCGATGATGCACATATACACCACACAAAGCGCCATCATGCCCCAGTTCACACTGCCGCCGGAGAGACTTTTGCCGATGACCAGCACCCCGCAGACCAGCACAAACACGATTGCCGCCCGGAAACCGGGGTTGACAAGCGTGTATTCTCTTTCCAGAATCAGGGTTCGATAGACAAAAATGTAGGCGATATGGGCGCAGATGAAGAATGCGGCTCCCACAAAGAAAGGCGGAATCGGGATTTTTGAACCGATGTCCATGAAATTGTCCATGAAAATATCGCCCACCGTGGACAGCAGCATGGCAGCCATGCACAGCCACCGGTCTTTTGTCCGGAAACTGAAGGCAAGAATCACAGCCGTCAGGGACAGCAGACAGGACAGCATGATTGTCCCCGGCATCCCGAACCAGCCGAAATATTTATGCATACACTTCTCCTTTCAGCACTGCTTCATGAGCCGGATGTAAAATTCCACCGCACGACCGATGGATTCCAGCCGGATTTTTTCATTGTTGCCGTGGATGGTCGCCCGTTCTGTGGAGGTCAGATCCATGGCGGAGAACCGGTACACATGGTCGGACAGATCCCGGTAGTGGC
>JAFZET010000437.1 GCA_017560565.1 Clostridia bacterium
AGCTTCGAGGCAACCCGGACGATTTCATATTTCGTTAATCTGGATTTTTCTATGCGAGCCATAGTTTCCCCTGATTTTTGCGTATTTTTTGAAATTAGCACCATACCTAAAATTAGTACAGTGGCTAATTATAGCATTGGGACTAAACTTTGTCAATATGTTTTCATGAAGTTATGCGTAGAATTTTCTGAAAACATCCATCCAAAGGGTACGGATATCGGAACCCGGAGGATCCTCAGAAAAATTTATAAAAAACATATTGACAAAAATTAGGTCAGGTGCTATAATTAGGCGCATTGCTAAAATTAGGCTTGGTGCTAAACAAACAACTGCTGAGGAGAACGAAAAAATGAAGATACTCGAAAAAATGAAAACACTCAAAGATAAAATATTCATTGTTGTCATAGTGATCGTTGTGGCTGCGGGTGCCGTTTCTCTGTTTACAAGCGATCTGGAGCATATTGAAGATACCAACGGTCCGGATAACTATGCGCTGCAGACCATTACCGATGCGGATATCATCCGTTGTGAGATGGGGTGCCTGAATCTGAGAGAGTCCGAAGGTCTGCTGTCGGACACCATCACCTATTCCTCCCATAAGTTTACGGGCGTGACGGAGCTGTACAGAAGCGACAACATCATCTTTTCCACCGGTGTTTCGGTGACTGTCAACCATGCTGCCGTGGAGGCGGGGAATTTCAGGATCGTACTGGTGCATGAGGATCAGATCATTCATGAATTTGCCCTGAATGAACTGAGCCAGACCCATATCCTGGAAGATTTCAAAGGAACGTTCTCTCTGGTGATCGCCGGAGAAAGTGCAGATTTTTCCCTGGATTTCTATGTCTATTGATGTTCCGGGATCCGATTATTTCCCTGAAAGGTGTATTCTAAAATGAAAAGAACAGCAATTACTTTCCTGACAACCGTATTGGCACTGGTTCTGCTGACTTCCTGCGGGGCAGAAGAGACAGAAAAAAACGATGCCGGACATACCCATACCTATTCCGGCTGGGACTGCAATGTGACAGAACACTGGCGCACCTGTACCGACTGTGGAGAAATAACAGATGCCGGCACCCATACAGTGGTGGATGGCTATCTCTGCAGTACCTGCCGCAGCGAGATCTGGGATTACGGCGATGGGATGTACGATGTATCGATGTATGATGAGCAGGGAAATCTGGTCAGAAATACCTCGTATGCCGCTGACGGCACCGTGGAAAGTGAGTATGTCCACGAGTATACATACGATGCGGACGGCAATGTTTTAAAAGAAGTTTTCTATGTTGACGGCGTTCTGACCGGCGAAGACGAATATACAGTGGACGCAGAGGGAGAGCGGCTTCCCGTCAGAGCCACCTATTATTATGATGACGGCAGTAGCTCCGTCCAGGAATACGATGCTTTCGGAGATACCGTAAGCTATATCTATTTGGACGCAAACAATACTGTGATAAACGAAGAATCTTACGAATACGCCGAGAACGGTGACGGAGATCGCTATGCTTTCAGAACGACCTCCCGCAGTTACGATGAAGGTGTCATTTATATTACGGAAGAAAACGAATATTATGACACTGTCCGCATACTCAAAACCGATCTTGACGGCAATACCCTGCGGGATGTCCGGTATGAATATTCCTATGATGACGAGGGCAAAAAAACCGCACTGAAAAGATATGAAAACGATGTTCTTGTAGAAGAATACCCGGAATACCGGATGGTGGAAACCGATGAATATTCCATGCGGTTCCCCGCCTCCATCATTGAGTATGGTGAAGACGGCTCAAAAACCGTATCCGTGAACGGGGACTACGGTGAACCGGTTTCCGTTACCCGTTACGATGGGGCAGGGAACGTTACCGGTTCCACTGCATATACCTACGAAGTGGACGAAGACGATATCATTTATATTTCCGTGCAGATCGAATACGATGGAGACGGAAATGTGATAAGCGAAGTACATTTTGATTCCGAGGGGAATGAGATAGGGTAAGAAAGCCGCAACAGGCGTTCCTGAATATAACAAAAAAGCCAGACATACCGCCGGGAAATTCCCGGAGAGGCTGTGTCTGGCTTTTGTATTTTGTTTTGTGCGGTGTGGACAGCTTACTTGGAAGCTTCTTCTACAGCAACAGCTACAGCAACAGTCATACCAACCATGGGGTTGTTACCTGCGCCGATCAGACCCATCATTTCGACATGGGCGGGAACGGAGGAGGAGCCTGCGAACTGGGCGTCAGAGTGCATACGACCCATGGTGTCGGTCATACCGTAGGAAGCGGGACCTGCTGCCATGTTGTCGGGATGCAGGGTACGGCCGGTACCGCCGCCGGAAGCAACGGAGAAGTACTGTCTGCCGTTTTCGTTACACCACTTCTTGTAGGTACCTGCAACGGGGTGCTGGAATCTGGTGGGGTTGGTGGAGTTACCGGTGATGGAAACGCCAAC
>JAFZET010000438.1 GCA_017560565.1 Clostridia bacterium
CATTTCGTTCCGTACCAGTTCTTTCTGATAAAACACCGGATCCTGCAGTTTTTCCCGGAGAGCGGGATACAGGTTTTTGCCATGGTGTTTCAGTTCCAGATAGAACGCCTGATGGTTCACCCCGGCGCAGAGATACTGCACTTCATCAGCAGGAACACCAAGCCAGCCTGCCAGCATATCTGCCGTCCCCTGTACACTGTGACAAAGCCCCGTGACATTGACTTTGGTATGGGTCTGCATGGCTTTGCAGAGCATGGACATGGGGTTGGTATAGTTCAGAAACACCGCATTCGGGCAGTATGTTTCAATGTCATGACAAATATCCAGCATCAGCGGAATATTCCGCAGGGCACGGAAGATCCCGGATACACTGCGGGTATCGCCGATATTGGTGTCCACGCCGAAGGTTTTCGGGATTTCGATATCGTGCCGCCAGATGTCGATGTCTCCGTTGAAGACGGTACACAGTACCCCATCGGCTCCCTCCAGTGCTTCTCTTCTGTCCAGTGTGGAGGTAATTTTCGCAGAGGTTCCCATAGCCGCATTGATCTTGTCGCATACTTTATGGATCAGCGCCAGCCGTTCCGGATGAATGTCCATGAGGGCAATCTCACAGTCCGCAAAAGCCGGAAAGGTGAGAAGATCCCTGACCAGATTCCGTGTAAAAGTGAAGCTGCCTGCCCCTATGAAAGCAAATTTTTTAGCCATATCCTGTACCTCACCGTTGCATTTTTTTCATTATAACAGATTTTCCGATTTCCCGCAAGAGGAAACAGACAAAAAGCACCGGTACACAGACCGATGCTTATATGGATTCAGAACAGACTTGCCGTACCGCTTTCAAACACAGTAGCGGTCAGAGATCCGATTGTGCCCACCAGAATGAAGCTCAGCACAATACTGATCACATAGAAAACCAGATACGCTCTGGCAAAATTTTTCCGGTTGACGGCCGTGTGGGAGCTGAAACCCCAATACAGCATCAGCACCAGCCCTGCAATCGGCAGGGAGAACAGCACCATCATCAGAATATAGTCTCCCACCGAAAGTGTATCCACATCCGGTTTCTGTACTTTTGAGAATTGCAGACCACAATTTCCGCAGAAGGCTGCCCCGTTATTCATGGGCGCACCGCATCTGGGGCAGTGGGGCGGTTCATTTGTAAACTGGTTCTGGAAGTTATTATCGTTCATATCCTATCTCCTTTGTCTCTTATTTACGTTTTACAATGCCTGATCGCCCATCCGGATCCAGCCAAGCTTCCGCATGATCTCACTGAACACCAGCGACAGCACGGCAGGCAGGATCACACAACACAGTACCATACCGATCCACATATCGGCACCGGAACCCATGTCTGCCAGAATCCCAAGAGGACCTACCAAACCACAGGTACCCATCCCGGCGGAAACCCCGGAGCATTCCAGCCTGAACACCAGTGTGGAAATGGGACCGACCACAGCAGATGCCAGTGTAGGCGGCAGCCAGATCTGCGGACGGCGGCAGATATTGCCCATCTGGAGCATGGAAGTCCCCAGTCCCTGGGACACAACGCCGCCCCATTTGTTTTCCCGGAAACTGGCAGCCGCAAAACCCACCATCTGGGCACAGCAGCCCACCACAGCCGCACCGCCCGCAATCCCGGTGATCCCGATCATGGCGCATATAGCGGCGGAGGAAATGGGCAGAGTCAGAATTATACCAACCACCACGGAAACGATGATCCCCATGATGAACGGATGCATAACGGTTGCGGTATTGATAAAGTCACCCAGCCAGTACATGATATAGGCAATGGCGGGGCACAGAATCTTTGCCGCCAGAAAGCCGGTCAGGATCGTTACGGAAGGGGTCACGAGAATATCCACTTTGGTTTTTTTTGACACCAGCATACCGACCTCTGCCGCAGCGATGACCGCAAAAAACGCACCGGCAGGTCCGGCGGTATAGTGGATGACACTCTCCGCACCATCCGCCAATGTCACGGCAATATCCGCCCCCAGCGCATAACCGGCACTGCCCACGGCGGCACAGGAGAACAGCACCAGAGGGTGTACCTTCAGCGTATAGGCAACCGCCGCACCGATGGCCATACCGGACGCACCGGAGCAGATTCCTGCCAGCTCCACCAGAAAATCCAGTCCAGTGTACTGTCCGATGGTTTTGAATATCGTACCGATAAGCAGAGAGGCAAAAAGCCCCTGTGCCATGGCACCCATTGCATCGATGAAATATTTTTTCAGATACGCCCGCAGTTTCTGCATACTATACCATCCACCTTTACCGGATATTTTTTCATGATATAGTATAGCACATACCGTCTCTTCCGGCAATGGACAGAATGCAAGATTTTCTGCCGGATTCCGATGCAAATTTCCCACGGATAGACCCTTGAAAAATCGTATAGTGTATGGTATCATATACAGAAGGGGAATTTTTTCGGATTGTTACGGAGGTTTACCATGGTCAAGACCAATGCCCTGCGGCTGGTGGAAACGGCAGGGATCGAATTTGAAACGCTGGAATATGAGGTGGACGAGAGCGATCTCAGCGGCATCCACATCGCCGAGCAGAAAAATCTGGATCCCGACATGGTGTTCAAAACCCTTGTAACCCGCGGGGACAAAAACGGCATCGCCGTATTCTGTATTCCGGTAGCCATGGAGCTGGATCTGAAAAAATGTGCGCAGGTTTCCGGCAATAAAAAGGTGGAAATGATCCATGTGAAGGAGCTTCTGGGGCTGACCGGGTATATCCGAGGCGGCTGTTCTCCGGTAGGTATGAAAAAGCAGTACCCCACCTGGATCGATGAAACCGCACAGCTGTTTGATAAATTCTACGTCAGTGCCGGGGTTCGCGGGATGCAGATGTATCTTTCTCCGGTGGAACTGGCAGCATATATCGGCGCACAATTTGCGGATGTCACCATGTAAAACGCAAAAACGGCTGAGATCCCTCATTTCTGAGAGGTCTGCAGCCGTTTTTCTGTTTTTATCTGTCAGCCTTCCACGGAGCTGAATGCTTCCCAGAGTTCATCCAGCTTTGCCTGTGCCTTATCTTCATACTTTACATAGTTGGACACAAAATCAGTGCTCTTGTTCTGCAGAAGAACGGAGAATGCGTTGTACAGAGCCAGGTTTTCGCAATAATTGCCGAATGCTACGGGGAATACGCAGGAGATGTTCTGACGGATGATATCCAGAATCTGGGCGGACTGGTCGTCACGGACATACTTGGTCTTCAGAGAAGTTTCATAATATGCCGGAATCACGCTTGCCGCAGATTCAATAGACAGAACTTCCAGCACAGCTGCAATGGTATCCGTCTTGGAGCAGGTAATCGGGATAACACCGATGTTGGTGGTGTCATGAGAGGAAGTAATGTAGTTTTCCTGCAGATCATCCAGCTTCGGAATGGGCAGGATACCCAGATCCGCTTCCATATCACGGAACACTTCCATGCTGGCTACCCGCAGATAGCCGCCGAACAGAGAGGAACCGTTCAGAAATGCGGTTTCGTAATCGGCTTTATAATCATAAGCCCCTGTGCCGTGGTAAACCCGGTTCAGGCTTTCGATCAGCTTGATAGAACGTTCATCATTCAGTGCAAAATACGGTGCGCCATCGCTCTTATAATCCAGGAAATTCACATCTGCACCGATAACCCAGGGAATCATCGGTCCCCAATACCCATAGGTACTGAAGCCGTACAGGTCTCCTGCATCTCTGGTGCCGTCCCCGTTCACATCCTGATACGCACCTTCGCTGTACTGCAGGAATTTATCATGAGTCCAGTCGCCCTCCAGAACCAGATCATACAGATCATCCGGATCGCCGTACAGATCTCTGTAGCGGTCTTTATTGAAGTACAGAGCATGGGCAGTACGGAGAATATCCAGGAAATAGTCCCCTGCCAGAATGTATCGTTTTTCCCCGGAATCGAAAGAAACGTCGCTCATGTAATCTTCATACCAGTAGGACTTGGAAAAATCAAAATAGGGCATATCAAACACATTCAGGAAACTGTTCTGTACAGACAGGGTAGCCAGCGGGAACAGTTCATGAATGATCAACTCATAGGCATCGTCACCGGCGGTCAGAAGCTGGGTGATGGATGCGCCGATGGTTGTATGGCTTTCTTCATTTTCCGTGAACACCAGCTTGATATTCAGTTTTTCTTCCACCAGAATATTCCGGTTGTATACAGCGTCGTTGACCACCTCACCGGTCAGTTCTTCTCCGTGCATGATGGTATTCTCAGATCCAACCATACCGTCTCGTACCCGGTTGGCGAGCATCATGCGGATATCTTCCCCACCGAAGTCCATATCGGCAAAGGGATCCACCGGTTCTGTTTCTGTTGCTTCCACCGCAGCGGTTTCCCCTGCAGCATCGGTTTCCGTTTCCGCTGTGTTTCCACAGGATGCCAAGACAGATGCCGTCATCATTACGGCAAGAATCAATGCGAGCAGCTGCTTGATTTTCATATACTTTTCCTCCGAAATCATACAGCAGATCCATCACAGAATCTGCTTTTATTATAGTATATCATAAATACTGTTAAGTTTCAAGTATATTTGTGCAAAATACAGAATATTTTTATGAGGAAGACACAAAAAATGCCCGCCCATACCGGAGTATGAGGGGCATTTCTGTTTTGCTTACAAATGTATGTCCGAAAAGCTTATCTGCTCTTCTTGGAAACAGCGTAACCTGCAGCGGAGATTACAGCAGCAACAGCAGCGATCACGCCTGCATCGAAGGTCTGGGGAGCGGAAACAGCTGCATCGTCAGCGGCAGGCGTTTCAACAACTTCTTCAACCACGATTTCGTCAGGCAGGTTCAGACCTTCAACAGTCCAGAAACCACTCTGGTTGTTAAAGTTCTGTTCTGCAACAACGATACGGTTCTGATACATGGTAACGCCGGTGAATGCAGCGTGTTCAGCATCAGCGGTGATGATCTGGGAAACTTCTTCCAGAGTTTCAGCATCGAAAATGTAAACGCAGGATTCTGCACCGTTGTAGGTGGAAGCAGCAACGTATTCGCCGTAGTGGGAGATACCGTAGCATTCCTTGCAGTCAACGGAAGCAACAACCTTACCGGCAGCGGGATCGATCTTCAGGATGGAGTCGCCCTTGCTTGCACCCTTGTTCAGGAATGCAGACAGGTAGATGTAACCGTCGTTGTCAGCGTCCATGTACTGGCCTTCGCCGCCGGCAACACCGGTGATGGCTTCCAGTTCGGTGAAGCTTTCAACCTTCATGCTGTTCACATCGGTAACGTCGATGGCATACAGACGGTTGTAGTCATAGTTTACCATAGCGTACAGAGTGTACTTGCCGTCAACATTGGATACACAGATACCATTCACGCCAACCTTGCCGGAACCAACGTCTACCTTCAGACGGGTAACTTCCTGCATGGTGTCCATGTTTACAACGGCGATGCTGATGTAATCCTTGTTGTCAACGTTCAGCAGACCCACGTACAGGTTGCCGCGGTCGTCGGTGGTGATGCCCTTGGGATATTCATCGCTGGTGTTGAATGCGCCCAGAGGATCGCCGGACTTAGCGTCAAACTTAACAACGGCTCTGGTACCGGCCAGGAAGCCGCCGAACAGATACTTGCCATCCTGGGATGCGCCGTAACCACGCTGGGATACGCCTGCATTGAACACTTCGGCAGCATCATAGTAACGGAACTTTTCGAGGGTCAGACCCTGAAATTCACCGTCATAAGAACCGGCGGAAACCACTGCGGTCAGACCGGTCACGATCATCATCAGAGTGATGGTCAGTGCGAGAAACTTCTTCATTTCTTTTCCTCCTGAGAGAATCATTTTTCTGTGGGGAGCCATATATACAAGTTCCCTAACGTGATGATTTTATCACAATTCATGGAACATTCCATGTACATTTCATGAACCAAATGTAAACGTTGGATGTTTTGGTTTTTTTTTGCAGGAATAAGAACCACATATATAGACAAAATCAAAAACGGCTGCAGATTCATAAAAAATCCACAGCCGTTTTGACCATTTCTTATTTCTTATCTCTTACGTCTTACTTTTCATTACTGTCCTTATGGTCAGCCTTCATCTGGAAGTTGACAGCTTCGTCACCGTCCTTGTTGGAACCGAATTCGTAATCGTTGCCGGGCAGTACAGCGTTCAGCACGATACCGGCGATGGAAGCGCAGGCCAGAGCGGACAGGGTGATGGTCAGGCTGCCGATACCGAAGGATACGGAACCCAGACCCAGTGCGGAAACCAGGATCACAGCGGCAATGATGAGGTTGCGGCTCTTGGTGAAGTCAACCTTGTTTTCCACTACGTTGCGTACACCGATAGCGGAGATCATACCGTACAGCATGAAGGAGATACCGCCGATGATGGCCGTGGGGATCAGGTTTACCAGTGCTGCGAACTTGGGAGAGAAGGACAGCACGGCAGCAATCACAGCGGCAATGCGGATCACACGGGGGTCATATACTCTGGACAGAGCCAGAACACCGGTGTTTTCACCGTAGGTAGTGTTGGCAGGACCGCCGAACAGAGAAGCGATGGTGGTTGCCAGACCGTCACCGGTGAGGGTGCGGTGCAGACCGGGATCTGCGATGAAGTTCTTGCCTACAGTGGAACCGATGACGGAGATATCACCGATGTGTTCCATCATGGTAGCCAGAGAGATGGGCATGATGGCAACGATAGCGGAGATGACCAGAGAAGAGTTGCTCCAGTCCACACCGCCGAACACGGTCTGATTCCACTTGATGGGGAAACCGATCCAGGCTGCGGACTTGAAGTTTTCCAGAGCGGCTACGGAGAAGAGCTTCAGATTTTCATTGCCGCCCATGGTGATATACTGTGCACCGTCGGCAGCGGTAATGGTTTCGCCGCAGATTACAGCCAGCAGAGCAGCGATCACGCAGGAACCGACAACACCCAGCAGGATGGGAATGATCTTTGCCATGCCCTTACCCCAGATGTTGAATACGATAACGATAACCAGAGCGATCAGAGCGACGAGCCAGTTGGTCTGACAGTTGCTCACAGCGGAGCCGGCCAGACCCAGACCGATGGCAATAATGATGGGACCGGTAACCACAGGGGGGAAGAAGCGCATAACCTTCTGCGCACCCACCAGCTTGATCAGACCTGCCAGGATCAGATAAACGATACCGGCGCAGGCAACACCCAGACAGGCGTACGGCAGCAACTGTGCATTGGTCATGGTACCGTTGCCCGCCAGAGGAGCAATCGCACCGTAACCGCCCAGGAATGCGAAAGACGAACCAAGGAAAGCGGGAACCTTCATGCCGGTGATCAGATGGAACAGCAGCGTACCCAGACCTGCCATCAGCAGGGTGGTGGCTACGTCCAGCCCGGTCAGCAGCGGAACCAGCACGGTTGCGCCGAACATAGCGAACATATGCTGGAAGCCCAGAACAAGCATCTTGGGAATCCCCAGCTGTCTGGCGTCATAGATGCCTTCGGCACCGATCTGCATTTTTTCTTTTGCCATAATGAACCTCCTGCCGGGATCGCCGGCGATCATAATGTATATATGGAACTGTGCGGGGGTACAAACTCAGGCATCTTTTCGGTCGGCACAGATGCAAACGCCGGTGGAGCCGTCATATTCATCCACTTTGACAGACACCACTTCTTCCTTGGAGGTAGGAATATTCTTGCCCACAAAATCAGGCCGGATCGGCAGCTCTCTGTGTCCACGATCAATGAGCACAGCCAGCTGGATGGAGGACGGTCTGCCGTGGGAAAATACCGCTTCGATGGCGGCTCTGGCAGTACGACCTGTGTAGATCACATCATCCACCAGAATCACACGCTTGCCGGTTATATCGAAAGAGATGCTGTCGCCGCTTTTCCGGATCCCGGCGGGAATCTCCGTCAGATCGTCCCGGTACATGGTGATATCGATATAGGCAACGGGAACTTGTACTTCTTCAAACTTTTCTATATTGGCAGCCAGCATATCTGCCAGCACTGCCCCTCTCCGGCGGATCCCGACGATGCACAGATCGGCTGTACCCCGGTTCCGCTCGATGATCTCGTGGGTGATTCTGGTCAACGACCGGCGCATAGCTGCTTCGTCCATGATTTCAGATTTGATCATCAGCATGACACCCTCCCACGAAAAGAAAAAAATCCTGCCTGCCACGACAAGATTTCAAGAAATGTTTGACTTTTCGACAAAAGCCCCAATATTAAGTTGAAATCTTTCCGGCATCCCTGTGCCCTGCGGCATCACTGTACCGCCTAAAAAATTTCTGTATATATTATATCAAAATATGGACAATCTGTAAACGTGTAAATGCGACAAACTTTCTCCTGTTTTTTGATGGGAATTTACGCATTCCTACAGCAGGATTTCGTATGCCACTCTGGGCGCACCGCTTTCCAGAAAAATAGTGCCGCAATGGGTAAAACCGTTCTTTTCCAGCATCCCGCGCATGGCAAGATTTCCCTCGTGGGTATCGATCCGCAGACTGGAAAAACCAGCTTTCCGTGCGCTTTCCATACCGAAAGCCATGGTCTGTCCTGCCACGCCCCGGTTCCGGAAGTCGGGCGAAACGGTGATCCGGTGGATGGCAGCGTAGTCGTGGGAATCACCGGTGAGCCATTTTCCTTCCACGATCACATCATAGGTAGGCTCTCCTGTAAAGATCAGCGCCATGACGGAAGCGATTTTCCCGGGCACTTCGGAATCCTCGCTGACCCAGAGAACATTGTCCGCCAGATCCTTTTCCACATCAGCTCCGGCGGGATATCCGTTCTGCCACTGATCGATGCCGAAGCGGGCAATGGCGGCTCTTCCCTGTTCGTAAAGTGCAAGCAGGGCGTCCATATCCCCCGGCACGGCTTTGCGGAATGTCAGCATACTCTCTCTCCTCACGATTCCCGTTTTCGCAGGTATTATAGCACAGTTTTCCCCTTTCGTCAAGGTTCTTCTGTTTTTTCGGAAACGGGGTTGCAATCTGCACGCAATTTCGGTATAATAACGGTAACCACTCCACCTCAAGCAGGAGAAATGTATATGGAATCCGGAATTGTTTTTAACATACAGAAATTTTCCATCCACGACGGTCCGGGGATCCGCACCAATGTGTTCCTCAAGGGATGCCCTCTGCGCTGTCTGTGGTGCCACAATCCGGAAGGACTGGAATCCTATCCGGAAGTGGAATTTGAAGGCAGCAAATGCATCGGCTGCGGTGCCTGCGGAATCTGTGAACAGGGTTGTCACAGCTTTACGGAAGAAAAAGGGCATATCTACAACCGCACAGACTGTGTCCGCTGCGGCAAATGTCTGGATTTCTGTCCGGCAGCAGCACTGAAGTTTGCCGGCACCACCCAGACTGTGGACGAAGTTATGACCAAGGTCATGGCAGACAAACCCTTCTACGATAAAAGCGGCGGCGGCATGACCCTCTCCGGCGGGGAACCACTGTACCAGCCCGCCTTTGCCCTGGCACTGCTGAAAGAAGCGAAAAACCGGGGACTGCACACCGCTGTAGAAACCTCCGGCTTTGCATCAGAAGCGGTGTTCACCTCCATTCTGCCCTACACCGATCTGCTCCTTCTGGACTATAAGGTCACGGGAGAAGAAAACCACAAAAAATACACCGGCGTTCCCCAGGCACCGATCCTTGCCAATGTGGAACGTGCAGATGCTGCCGGCGTGGATATGGTTCTGCGCTGTCCGCTGATTCCCGGCATCAACATGGAAGAAGAGCATTACCGTGCTATTGCCGCTCTGGCAGACAAGTACGATCACATCATCCGGGTGGATCTGGAACCCTATCACACATTGGGTACCGGCAAGCTCTCCCGGCTTGGCAAGGCAGACGGTTTTATGGCGGAAATGCCCGAAAAAGATCTGATGGAGCAGATCCGTCAGCAAATCCAGTCCTACTGTACCAAGCCCGTGGCGGTGTCGTGACCAATTAAGAATTGAGAATTATGAATTAAGTTAACGCTGAATAACTCGAGTTTTTGCCCGAAAAGGCTTGAATTTATGGACTTTTTGGGCAAAAACAACCTTAAATCAGCGTTTACTTAAG
>JAFZET010000439.1 GCA_017560565.1 Clostridia bacterium
ACCTGATGATATTCTTCGGGGCGGATACCGGAATGACGAACATTCTGGTGGATTACTACATGAACTACGACCATATCCGGTTTCTGTGTCCCGCATTCAATATTTACTGTACCATGGCAATGGCTCTGGGAGAAACGCTGAGATCGGGTGAGACACTCACCATGGGCAGTACCATCTGGAGCATCGCCACACTGTACATCACAGCAGGATTCTACTACCTGCTGGGGCTGTGGCTCCACAGAAAACGCCGGAGCGAGCTGTCCGAATCTTCCCTGATCTGGAAAAAGCTGATCGTATTGGTCAAGTATCCCGTGATCTTCACCTGCGGTGCCGGCTGTGCCATCTTCTTCTACATGGCACTGGGATCCGACGGCGGATGGATGTTCTTTGGTGGGTTCTGCGGTCTGGTGCTGTCCTTCCTGCTGATGAACGTGCTGATCAGCCGGAACACCAAGCGGATGTTCAGCGGTCTGCCGGGACTGGGGATCACTGCAGTCGTGGTGGGGCTGTTTATGGCGGTCTTCCCCTTTGATATTCTGGATCTCAATCATTTCATGTACGATTCCGACCGGGTGAAATCCGTGACGGTGATGTACCAGGGCAAGGAGCTGGAATTCACCGAAGAAGAACAGATCGCCGCACTGATGCCGTATATCACGGATATGACCAAGAACACCACCGGCGGTGCCTATACCCCGGAAGATGAAGCGTTCATCAACCGGACAGCATACTATATTGATCCGGACAGTGTGCTGAACCAGTCCGCTAAGGAAGCTGGGAACAGACTGTCGGTGCGGTATCCCGACCGGGGTGTGTTTCTGAACGGGGATGATGAAATGCCTGTGTTCATCTGGATGCGCGGCAACCTGCTGGGGGAAAAGTATGATAAAGGGGTTGTCAGTTATGAAGTGTACGGATACGCCGCAGAAACCACCGCAGCTTCTGTGAACTCGTACTATGATCCATTCTATGCAATCACCGATCAGTACAGCGGTGATTACTCCTACAGCCGGACACGCCTGGAAGTCAGTGTATATCCGAAGTTCGGTCTGCCGGTTCATCGGTACATCCGGATTACGGATATCTCCGAAAATGCCGCTCTCTTTGATGTTCTGCAGAATACAGAACAGTATATGGATTCCTACGCCGCCCTTGCGGAACTGGATGGAAATACCTATTTCTCCATCTATGTAAACGTCATGGGTGAAGGGGTGAATCTGTATTCCGGAAGCACGCTTGCGGAGCGGTACAATGACGAAAAGACCCGTGCAGCGGCGGAAGAATACCAGAAACTGCTGGACGATTTGCTGCAAGCGGCATCCCATGTGACTCCGGAAGTGCTGAAAACGCCTGTGCTCGGTACCATTGAGGTGTACTGTGACGGAACAAATTATTCCTTCAATCTGCACGCAGGCATGACCGCATTCTGGGATGCATGGCTGAACCATTGGGAACAGATGAAAAACTACGTGAACCAGCCGGATATAAAGCTGGATTTCAATAAGAATTTCCTGAACTATTATGATATGCTCCGCTACACCGGCTACAGTCTGTACGAAAACGGCGGGGAGATTCTGGACTGGGCGGCGGATTTCCATACCGACACCTATATCATCGAAGCCAATACCGGGCGTGCCCTGTATGTGGAAAATGACCGGATGGAGGAAGTGCTGGGAAGTGGGATGCTGACCAGAGATGGATATTCCGACGGTCTGCGTGACACCCGGTATATGGTCGTCAGCTGTGTATATACCACCGAGGCTGTCAAGGAAGGCATCGAAAAAACGCTGGCAGAAGGCGGAGCCCCCAGCGGATACAACACGTTCTTCTACTTCCGCAGGGATGCAGTACCGCAGTTTGTACTGGACGCCTTCGTAGAAAACTGAAAAACAAACCGGGAATACTTCCCGAAACGGAAAAGCTCCGGGGCTGAAAAACGGCCTCAGAGCTTTTTTGTCTGGATTGGGTAAGATCAGATCTTCCGTTTGTACCAGTTTGAACCGCCGAAACGGTGTGTGGTAAAGCCGAAGCGGGTCACCTGATCGAGGAAAAGGGAGATCCATGCACCATATACCCCAAGTCCTACGGGATAGCACAGCACATAGGTCAGCACCGGACGAACCAGCGCAATGGAAATAAAGGATACAACAGCGGTGTATTTAGTATCTCCGGCACCGTTGAGACAGCCCCGGTATATAACCTGTGAAACCTGGAAGGG